>JAEZGP010000640.1 GCA_023437285.1 Actinomycetes bacterium
CGCCTCGGGCTCGTGGGCTCGGAGATTTTTATAAGAGACCGGTCGCGGCGCGTCCGCCGGCGGCGGAGGGGGGCCGCCCGCGGTCGCCGGCTCGGGTGCGTCCGGGTTCCCAGGCGGCTGAGGGGGACGGTCGTCTGTCATGGTTCGATCCTGAACCCTGGCGTCCCCGGGATGCCTCAGGAGGAGACCCTGAGCTGACCCTGGCTTTGCCGGATCAGGGTCACAGCGGCTGGTCGCGGGCCCGGCCACGTGTGACGATCGGTGGGACGCCAGCGCGTACGACAGGAGCAGGAAGATCAAAACCATGGACGGTACGGCCACCGCCGCGTACCAGCCGCGCCGCCTCTACCGCGACCGCAACGGCCGGCTCGTGGCCGGCGTGGCGGCCGGCCTCGCGGAGCACCTGCGCCTGCCCACCGCCGCCGTCCGGATCGGATTCATCGCCCTCGTCATCGCCAACGGCGTCGGCGTCCTGCTCTATGTGGCGTTCTGGGCCGTGCTGCCCGTCTCGCCGACCTCCCTCGCCGCGACCCCGCGCAAGCGTCGCCCGCAGGAGTTGCTGCCCTTCATCGGGCTGATCGTGGGCGTGTTCCTGCTCCAGCTGAACCTCGGCTGGTTCGGCCTCAACGCGACGATCGTGGCCCTGCTCGCCCTCGTGGCGCTCGGCGCCGGCATCATCTGGCACCAGGCCGACCCGGCGCGCCGCAAGGGCGTGGCCGACCCGGCCGAGGCCGACCTGCCGTGGTCGCAGCGGTTCATGCGCGGGTTCGACCAGGAATCCGACCGGGACCGGCGCTGGTCGCTGCTGCGCATCATCGGCGGCGGGCTGCTCGTCATCACCGGCATCATCGCGATCCTCACCGTGTACGCCGCGCCGTACGGCTCGATCGACCTGAGTTCCATCGGGCTCAGTCTCGCCTTCGCCGTACTGGCCCTGGCCGGCGTGCTCCTCATCATGGCCCCGCTGATCTACCGGATCTTCGGGCAGTTGCGCGAGGAGCGCGTGGCCCGCATCCGCGAGCAGGAACGCGCCGAGATCGCCGCGGTCGTGCACGACCAGGTGCTGCACACGCTCGCCCTGATCCAGCGCAGCGCCACCGACTCGGCCAGCGTGCAGCGCCTCGCCCGCGGCCAGGAGCGCAGCCTGCGCAACTGGCTCTACAAGCCGGCCGCCTCACCGGCCGAGCGGGTCACCGCCGCGCTGGAGGAGGTCGCCGCCGAGGTCGAGGACTCGTACGGCATCGCGGTGGAGACCGTCATCGTCGGCGACGCGCCCTCCGACGACGACACCGCCGCGCTCGTCGCGGCCGTGCGCGAGGCGCTGGTGAACGCGGCGCGGCACGCGAAGGTGCCCAGCGTGTCGCTCTACGCCGAGATGGAGGAGGATCAGATCAGCGCGTTCGTCCGCGACCGCGGCGCCGGGTTCGACCTGTCCTCGGTGGACGGCGACCGCCATGGCGTCAAGGGTTCCATCATCGGCCGCATGGACCGGCACGGCGGCACCGCGCAGATTCGTACCGCGCCGGGCGAGGGCACCGAGGTCGCGCTGCACCTGCCGCGCGGCCGTGAGCGAAAGGCGGCGTCATGACCGACACCGACACCGACAACAGGCGGCTGCGGGTCTTTCTCGTGGACGACCACGCGATGTTCCGGGCCGGCGTACGCGCCGAGCTGGGCACGTACGTCGAGGTGGTCGGCGAGGCGGCCACCGTGCCCGAGGCGATCGCGCGCGTGCCGGCCGCCGCGCCGGACGTCGTGCTGCTCGACGTGCACATGCCCGACGGCGGCGGCCGCACGGTGCTCGACGCGCTGCGCCGCCAGCATCCGCACATCAAGTTCCTGGCCCTGTCGGTGTCCGACGCCGCCGAGGACGTCATCGGCCTGATCCGGGCCGGCGCGCGCGGGTACGTCACGAAGACCATCTCGCCGGAGCAGTTGGCCGACGCCGTGCGCCGGGTCGCCGACGGCGACGCGGTGTTCAGCCCGCGGCTGGCCGGCTTCGTGCTCGACGCGTTCGCCACCCGCCCCGACGTGCCGGTCGTCGACCCGGAGCTCGACCAGCTCACCAACCGCGAGCGCGAGGTGCTGCGCCTGCTCGCGCGCGGGTACGCGTACAAGGAGATCGCCAAGGAGCTGTACATCTCGATCAAGACGGTCGAGACGCACGTCTCCAACGTGCTGCGCAAGCTGCAGATGTCCAACCGGTACGAGCTGTCGCGGTGGGCGGCCGACCGCCGGCTGGTCTGAGCCGCTACTCGGTGCGCAGCACGGTGAACGCCTCCGCGAGGCGCCCCTCGGCGAGCCCGCCGGCCTTCGCGGTGTCGGTCATCCGGGGGCGCAGGATCGCGTCGAGGTCGAGGTGGGTGGTCTGCGACACGTGCGCGCGCAGGGCCGTGATCTTCATTTCGTACGTGTCGGTGACGTCGACCACGTGGTCGGGGGACGGCCCGCCGGAGTACCAGACCTCCCGCACCGTCCACGGCTGCAGCCCGTACTCGCTGAGCAGTTCCGGGTACGCGAAGGGGTTGCGCGAGTCGGGGTAGATGGCGCAGGTCGTCGCCTCGCCGCCGGCGAGGTGGTCGGGGTGGCTGGGCCCGGCGATGCGGTCCCAGCGCCGCAGCGGCGAGTTCGTGATGATCCGGTCGGGCCGATACCGGCGGATCGCCGCGATGATGTCGCGCCGCAGCTCGAGGCTGGGCGTCACCGTGCCGTCGGAGTACCCGTCGAGGAATTCCACGGCCTTGACCCCGAGTACGGACGCCGCCGCCCGCTGTTCCGCCTCGCGGATCGCGGGCATCCGCTCGCGCGGGGTGTCGTCGAAGCCGCCCGCGTCGCCGCGCGTGACGATCAGGTAGGTCACCTCGATGCCGGCGTCGACCCAGCCGGCGATCGTGCCGGCGGCGCCGAAGTCGACGTCGTCGGGGTGTGCGAACACCCCGAGAGCGCGGCTGACGTCGGTGAGGACGGGAGCGGACGGCGGAAAGGTCACCCCGTCAACGTACCGCCCTCCGGCTGGCTACAGCGGGCCGCGGCCGGCGCGCAGCAGCAGCATGGCGACCTGGACGCCGTCGGGGCCGAGGGCCTCGCGGAAACGCTCGACGATCTGCTGCTCGCGGGAGAGCACGAGGCGGGTGCCGCCCGACGCGACCCGCGTCTTGCCGACCTCCTGGGAGATGGCGGCGCGCTCAAGCCAGAGGTTGATGATCGCCGAGTCGATCTCGTCGATTCGTTCTCGCAACGCGGTGATGTGGTCGCTGGGCACCGTGTCGGTGCTGGCGATCGTGGTGCCGGGGGAGGTGGTGAGGGCGTCCGGGGCGGGGCTCAGAGCGGCGGTCATGTCATGCTCCTCGATGGGTTCGACGGGGTCACACGTCCCGGAGCGCCAAGAAGCCCCGGACTCGTGGGAGCCGGGGCTTGTCGCAGGTCTCTTGCTCAGGCGTGACCTACAGCTGCCGGGTTCCCGGTGCCGTAGCCATAAAATCGCGCCTGAAGGTGCTGCACGTTGCTCAGTATGCCACCGTCGGCCGCCCGCGCCAGCACCGAACCACCCTTTGGGACGCACGCCTCACCGGCGCGCCGGCCACCGCGGGCCGATGTCGGTGACCGGGCATAGACTCGCACAACGATGCCCACTCTCTTTGATCCGCCGCTGCGTTCACCCTCGTCGGCGCAGTCTGACGCGCTGCTCGAAGGGCTCAACGACGCCCAGCGGGCCGCCGTGACCCACGCCGGCACGCCGCTGCTCATCGTGGCCGGCGCCGGGTCCGGCAAGACCCGGGTGCTCACCCACCGCATCGCCTACCTGTTGGCGGCGCGCGACGTGCACCCCGGCGAGGTGTTGGCGATCACCTTCACCAACAAGGCGGCCGCCGAGATGAAGGAGCGGGTCACCGCCATCATCGGCAGCCGGGCTCGGTTCATGTGGGTCAGCACGTTCCACTCGGCGTGCCTGCGCATCCTGCGGGCCGAACACGCCCAACTCGGTCTCAAATCGACATTCAGCGTGTACGACGCGGACGACTCGCGGCGCCTCATGCAACTCGTCGGGCGCGAACTCGACCTCGACCCGAAGCGGCATCCGGCGCGGGCACTGGCGGCCGAGGTGTCGAACCTCAAGAACGAGCTGATCACCCCGGAGGCGGCCACCGACCGGGCCCAGGGTCCGCACCAGCGCACGGTCGCCGAGGCGTACGCCCTGTACCAGCGGCGCCTGGCCGAGGCGCAGGCGCTCGACTTCGACGACCTGATCATGATGACGGTCCGGCTCCTGCAGGAACACCCGGACACGGCCGAGCACTACCGCCGCCGGTTTCGCCACGTGCTCGTCGACGAATACCAGGACACCAACCACGCGCAGTACGTACTCGTGAAGGAGCTGGTCGGGTCGACCGGCGAGCTGTGCGTCGTGGGCGACGCCGACCAGTCGATCTATGCGTTTCGGGGCGCGACCATCCGCAACATCCTGGAGTTCGAGCGCGACTTCCCGGACGCGCGCACGATCCTGCTGGAGCAGAACTACCGCTCCACCCAGACCATCCTCAACGCCGCCAACGCCGTCATCGACCGCAACAGCGACCGGCGACCCAAGCGGCTGTGGAGCGAGGCGGGCGAGGGCGCGCCGATCACGGCCTACGTGGCCGACACCGAGCATGGCGAGGCCGACTGGGTCGCCCGCGAGATCGACCGGCTCGTCGACGACGAGGGCGTGCGCTACGGCGACGTCGCCGTCTTCTACCGCACCAACGCCCAGTCCCGCGTCTTCGAGGAGATCTTCATCCGGCTCGGGCTGCCCTACAAGGTGGTCGGCGGCGTCCGGTTCTACGAGCGCAAGGAGGTCCGCGACGCGCTGGCCTACCTGCGTGCGATCGCCAACCCCGACGACATGGTGAGCCTGCGGCGCATCCTCAACACCCCGCGCCGGGGCATCGGCGACCGCGCCGAGGCGTGCGTGGAGGCGCTGGCCAGCCGGGAGCGCATCTCGTTCGGCGCGGCGCTCGCGCGGGCCAGCGAGGCGGTCGGCATCTCGACCCGCGCGGCCAACTCCATCGCCGACTTCGTGGCCATGCTGGCCGAGCTGCGGGACATGAGCGTGGTGGCGCCGCCCGAGGAGGTGCTCGAAGCGGTGCTGCAACGCTCGGGCTACCTGGCCGAGCTGGAGGACAGCCCCGACCCGCAGGACGCCGGCCGGGTCGAGAACCTGCAGGAGCTGGTGAGCGTCGCCCGGGAGTACACGGACCGGGCCGAGGCCATCGCCGCGACGGCCGAGGGAGAGGTCGAGGGCCCGAGCCTCGCCGGCTTCCTGGAGCAGGTGGCGCTCGTGGCCGACGCCGACGAGATCCCCGAGGACGACCCCGACCACCAGGGCGTCGTCACCCTCATGACCCTGCACACCGCCAAGGGACTGGAGTTCCCGGTGGTGTTCCTGACGGGGCTGGAGGACGGTGTCTTCCCCCACCTGCGCTCGCTCGGCGACCGTACCGAGCTGGAAGAGGAGCGCCGCCTGGCGTACGTGGGGATCACCCGGGCCCGGCAGCGGCTCTACCTGTCGCGGTCGGTGACCCGCTCGGCGTGGGGTGCGCCACAGCACAACCCGGCCAGCCGGTTCATCGACGAGTTGCCGGCCGACCTGGTCGACTGGAAACGCACGGAGGCCGCGTACACGAGCTGGTCCGGGCGCTCCGGCGTGGGCGGCCGCGGCGGACCCGTCGAGTCGCGGTTCGTCGGGGGTACCCCGAAGGCCACCCAGCTGGCCACCCGGCTGGGCCTCGACCCGACCAAGTTCACCACCGCCAGCGAGATGGCCCGCTCCGACGTGCCGAACCTGTCGGCCGGTGACCGGATCAACCACCAGCGCTGGGGCGTGGGGCGGGTGGTCGCCGTCGAGGGCTCCGGTGCCCGTACGCAGGCGCAGATCGACTTCGGCGACCAGGTGATGTGGATCGTCCTGCGGCACGCCCCGATCGAGAAGCTCTAGACCCGCAACGGACCGAGGGCCCAGCCGGATCGGCTGGGCCCTCGGTTTTGGGGGGATGGAAAGGTCTAGCAGGACGGGACCTTCAGGCCCTTCGAGCTCAGGAACCCGACCGGGTTGACCTGGTTCCACTGGCTGCCGCGCCACACCTCGAAGTGCAGGTGCGGGCCGGTCGAGTCGCCGGTGCTGCCCTCGTACGAGATCGTCTGGCCGGTCGTCACGCGCTGGCCGTTGTGCACCGCCAGGCGGGAGGCGTGGCCGTACAGGGTCCAGGTGCCGTTGCCGTGGTTGATAACGACCTTGTTGCCGTAGCCGTCGCCAGCGTCGCCGGCCATGACCACGGTGCCGGAGTGCACCGCGCGGATCGGGTAACCCGCGACGTTCGCGAAGTCGAGACCCATGTGGGACTGCGGGTACGGGTCCGTCCGGTACCCGTAGCACGACGTGATACTGAACGAGGCCATCGGGAGGACCCACCGGTTGGCGGCGGCCTTCTTCGCGGCGGCGGCCTTCTTGGCGGCGGCGGCCTTGGCGGCTGCCTTCTTCGCGGCGGCGGCCTTGGCGGCGGCGGCCTTCTTTGCGGCGGCCTCCTTCGCCGCCGCCGCCTTCTTCGCGGCAGCTGCCTTCTTGGCCTCTTCCGCCTTCTTCTTGGCCTCTTCGGCCTTCTTCGCGGCCTTGTCGGCCGCCTCCTTGGCCTTCTTGGCGGCGGCGTCAGCGGCGGCGGCTTCGCGGGCGGACCGGTCGGCGCGCTCCGGCGAGCCGGCGCGGTCGCTGAAGCTCACCACGGCGGCGGTGTCCTCGGTGCCGGCGGGCGACTTGGTGGGCCCGGTGGTGGTCACGGCAACGGCGGCGATAGCGGCCACAGCGAGGCCGCCGGCCAGGACCCGCTTGCGGGTGCTGAACTCGCCGAACCGGGACTGGATGGCGGTGCGCAGCCGGGCCGCGCGGTTCTTGATGACGGGGCGATCGGTCTGGCCCTCGGGGGTCTCGCTGTGGTGCACGGGGGGTTACTCCTGCGTCGTCGTCATGGACACGAACTCAATCCATGGTGCTGATTGACGAGCTGGAGAGCTGTTTTCGGGGTTGCGAGAAAGCCTCGGAATTGTTGGGGAACGCGTGGGTTACTCACCCGTACGTGAGCAGTTTTCCGATTTTAAGGATTCGTGGATTGTGGCCTGGATCTCACTTTTGGTCATGAGGTTAGTCACCATGGCGCACCGGGAACGCGCGCGCGGCCATCCCTAGACCGGACAGGGGGGCATGTGGATGCCGCGCGCCAGGCGAATCGGACCTCGTCGAAGCCGAATGTCAAGAGGTCTACGGGATAATGATGGCGCCGTTGGCGGCCTCGAGCCGCTTGGCGATGTCGACGCCGCGCGCCAGCATCCACGGAATCGGGTCCGTCGCCTTGCCGTCCACCAGGACCTCGAAGTGCAGGTGGTCGCCGAACGAGAAGCCCGTGTTGCCGGCCTGCAGGATCGGGGTGCCCGCCTCGACGTGCTGCCCCTCCTTCACCAGCAGTTTCGACCCATGGCAGTACCGCGTGATGACGTTGTCGCCGTGGTCGATCTCGACGGCGTTGCCGCATCCGCCGTTGTAGCGGGACAGCACAACGGTGCCCGAGTGCACCGCGTAGATCGGCGTGCCGTACGGGACGGCGAGGTCGACGCCGTAGTGCATCTCGCCCCAGCGCATCTCGTAGAGCGTGGTGATCTGGTACTGCCGGCGCAGCGGGAGATACCAGACGTCGGGGGCGGCCTGCTCCACCGTCGAGGCGGGTCCGGCGCGGTCGGCCGCGCGGTTGGCGCGGTCCTGGGCGGCAACCCGATCCTCGATGGTCTGGACGCTCGCCGTGGCGGGGTCGACCGAGTACGCGTCAGTGGAACCTGAGCTTGAGTCCGGAGCCGCCGCGCCAGCGCCCAGCACAACCACGCCCGCGCCGACCACAGCGGTCGTGACGACCGCCGCGTAGCGACTGCGAGGGGGTGTGGGTACGCGACGACGGCCGGTATAGCGCCCGTCCTGCGCCTTCGGTTGCACACGCCCTCCGTCTCATCGGACACGTGAGCACTGTGTGTCACGGGTGTGGTGAAGGTGTTCTTCACGCACACCGCTCGACACGGTAGCGAACGCGCGCCGCTTGCCACAAGCTGGCACGCGGGCGACCAAATGGTTACAGACGGTTAGCGTGCGGGCGATGGCGCAGGCTGCCGCAACGCCCACTTGCGGCGGGCAGTAGCGTGAGACCTAAGGAAACGTTCAGGAGGAGGCGGCGTGAGCGAGCATCGGATCCGGGTCGTCATCGCGAAGCCGGGGCTCGACGGGCATGACCGTGGGGCGAAGGTCGTCGCCCGCGCACTACGCGACGCGGGCATGGAAGTCATCTACACCGGCCTGCACCAGACGCCCGACCAGATCGTCGCCACCGCCATCCAGGAGGACGCCGACGTCGTCGGCCTGTCCGTCCTCTCCGGCGCGCACATGACCCAGTTCCGCCGGGTGATCGAGCTGCTCCGCGAGCGCGGCGCCGACGACATCATCGTGTTCGGCGGCGGCATCATCCCGGAAGCGGACATCCCCGAGCTGACCAGCATCGGCGTCGCCAAGATCTTTACTCCGGGTACCTCGACGCAGGCCATCGTCGACTGGGTACGCACCAACATCCCCGCCTCGGTCGCCTGACAACCCTGTCTGACCACGCGGCCACTTCCGCGCGGCAACTGTTCGCGCGGCGTGGTGCGCTCGGCGGCGTCGTACGAGGGCGTGCGCGCCGGTGGGGGTGTCGGGGGCGTGCGACCCCTACCATTTGCGCACATGTGGCGGCGGCGTGGCACGTGTGCTCGGCATATGTAGCACATAAGGCGGCGGCGCGAGGCGTCCACACGGCCATATGGGCACATAAGGCGGCGGCGCGAGGCGTCCACACGGCCATAGGGCACAAGTGGCGGCGGCGTGGCGCGTGTGCTCGGCCATATGTGCGCGAATGGCGGCCACGCGAGGCGTCCGCTCCGCCATATGTGCGCATAGGGTGACACTGCTTGCGCCTGGGCCGCCATTTGTGCGCATAAGGTGGCGCCGCTCTGCCGTGGGCCGCCATACGTGCACAAACGGCGAGATGACGCTCCCCCGTGCCGCCATATGCGCATAAACGGCGAGGCAGCGCTCCCCCGTGCCGTCATATGTGCACACATGGCGAGGTGACGTTGCCCCCGTGCCGCCATATGTGCACAAACGGCGAGGCGGCGCTCCTCCGTGCCGCCATTTGTGCACACATGGCGAGGTGACGTTGCCCCCGCTCCGCCATTTGTGCACATGCGGTGACACCGCTCGCGCTCCGGCCGCCATTTGCGCACATAAGGTGGCGCCGCTCTGCCCCTGGATCGCCGTATGTGCACATATGGTGAGCCGGCACCTCTTCCGCTCCGCCATTTGTGCACATGTGGCGAGGCGAGCCCGCCTCCGCTCCGCCGTATGCGCACAAATGGCGGAGCAGTGCGCTGGCAACCGCCGGACGGGGCGGCACGCGACATGCGGCGCGGCGATGACCTTGCGCGGCTGGGTACGAAAGCTTCAGTGCAGAAAGTGAGAGGCCGGACGCACCCCTCACACGTCCGGCCTCTCTATGCACGATGCCCCGCCGCCACCCCTCGACCGACAGGGCATCGGCCGTTTTTGCTGTTCGGCGCGGTGGTCGCCGCCGACATCACACTCAACGAGACCTGACGGACGCGGTTACGCGGTTTGTCGGATTTCGAGGTGCCGAGGGCAAAGTGGCCTCGACGCGGCTCGCGTCCAGGTGGACCTGGGGTGTGCGCTTGGGCACAGCACGTGCCCGCCGAGATGCGGGCCGTGTCTGGCTCGCTAGGCTGCGGGCGATAAGGCCCGCCCCGAATGTGAGCGGCGCGTATACGTCAGCGAAGAGGTTTACGTGGACCTGTACGAATACCAGGGACGCGAGCTGTTCGACCGGCACGGGTTGCCGGTCCTGGACGGCGGCGTCGCCACGACCCCGGCCGAGGCCCGCGAGATCGCGGAGCGACTGGGCGGCCGGGTGGTCGTGAAGGCTCAGGTGAAGGTGGGGGGCCGGGGCAAGGCGGGCGGGGTGAAGCTCGCCGACGGCGTCGACGAGGCGCAGGCCCGGGCGACCGACATCCTCGGCATGGACATCAAGGGCCACACGGTCCACAAGGTGATGGTCACCACGACGGCCGCCATCACGGAGGAGTACTACTTCTCCTACCTGCTCGACCGCGCGAACCGTACGTTCCTGTGCATCGCCAGTACCGCTGGCGGCATGGAGATCGAGCAGGTCGCGCACGACACCCCGGAGAAGGTCGTCAAGCTGCCGATCGACGCGAACAAGGGCGTCGACGAGGCGACCGCGCGCGAGATCGTCACGAAGGCCGCGTTCCCCGCTGAGGTCGCCGAGCAGATCGTCGAGATCGCTCAAGGCCTGTGGAAGGCGTTCGTCGCCGAGGACGCCACGCTCGTCGAGGTGAACCCGCTGGCGAAGGTCGACGACGGCAAGGTGCTGCTGCTCGACGCGAAGGTGACCCTGGACGCGAACGCGGACTTCCGTCACCCGGACCACGCGCAGTGGGAGGACAAGTCGGCCGTCGACCCGCTGGAGCAGGCGGCGAAGGCCAAGGACCTCAACTACGTCAAGCTCGACGGTCAGGTCGGCATCATCGGCAACGGCGCGGGCCTGGTCATGTCGACGCTGGACGTCGTCGCGTACGCCGGTGAGGAGTTCGGCGGCGTACGGCCGGCCAACTTCCTCGACATCGGCGGCGGCGCGAGCGCCGCGGTCATGGCGAACGGCCTCGAGATCGTCCTGTCGGACCCGGCCGTGAAGAGCGTCTTCGTCAACGTCTTCGGCGGCATCACCGCCTGTGACGCGGTCGCCAATGGCATCGTGCAGGCGCTCGAGCTGCTCAGCCAGCGCGGCGAGACCGTCGACAAGCCGCTGGTCGTGCGGCTGGACGGCAACAACGCCGAGGAGGGCCGCCGCATTCTGGACGACGCCAACAACCCGCTCGTGCAGCGGGTGGACACGATGGACGGTGCCGCCAAGCGCGCGGCCGAGCTCGCGGCTGCGGGGGTGTGACGCAATGGCTATCTGGCTCACCAGCGAATCCAAGGTGATCGTCCAGGGCATCACCGGTGCCGAGGGCAGCAAGCACGCGGCCCGCATGCTGCGCGCCGGTACCAATGTCGTGGGCGGCACCAACCCGCGCAAGGCCGGCCAGAAGGTCGAGCTGGAGGGGCACAGCGTGCCCGTCTTCGGCACGGTCGCCGAGGCGATGGCCGAGGCGGGTGCGGATGTCAGCGTCATCTTCGTCCCGCCGGCGTTCACGAAGGCCGCCGTGGTGGAGGCGATCGACGCGCAGATCCCGCTCGCGGTCGTCATCACCGAGGGCGTGCCGGTGCACGACACGGCCGCCTTCTGGGCGTACGCCGTCGAGACCGGCAACCGGACCCGCATCATCGGCCCCAACTGCCCGGGCATCGCGAGCCCCGGCCAGTCGAACGCGGGCATCATCCCGGCCGACATCACCGGGCCGGGCCGCATCGGCCTGGTCTCCAAGTCGGGCACGCTGACCTACCAGATGATGTACGAGCTGCGCGACATCGGCTTCTCCACCTGCGTCGGCATCGGCGGCGACCCGATCATCGGTACGACGCACATCGACGCCCTCGCGGCGTTCCAGGACGACCCCGACACCGACGCCATCGTCATGATCGGTGAGATCGGCGGCGACGCCGAGGAGCGCGCGGCCGACTTCATCAAGGCCAACGTGACCAAGCCGGTCGTCGGCTACATCGCCGGGTTCACCGCGCCGCCCGGCAAGACGATGGGCCACGCGGGCGCCATCATCTCGGGTTCCGCGGGTACCGCCGACGCGAAGAAGGCGGCCCTGGAGGCGGTCGGCGTCAAGGTCGGCAAGACGCCCACCGAGACGGCGAACATCATGCGCCAGCTCATGCAGGGCTGAACCCAACGAGCTATTCGCGACGTCGGGGCGGCCGGTCGGGGTGACCGGTCGCCCCGATCTCTGTTTAAGTGAAGGGCGATGCCAGCGCCCACCGATGACGACGCCGACCTCGCCACCCGCGACACGGTGCCCGTC
>JAEZGP010000665.1 GCA_023437285.1 Actinomycetes bacterium
CACCCGAACGGGGCCGCGAGGGCCACGCTCGCCACGATGCGCGACCTGAGCGCGGGAATCTCATGCGGCCGCTGGCGGGCGCGGGCGACGGCCTGGGTAGCGGCGAGGACCACGCCGCCGGCCAGGCCACCGAGCACGATCGCCACCGGACCCCACCGCGACGCCAGGGCCATGCCGGCCAGGGCGCCCATGACCGCCGGAACCCCGATCGCACCCGGCGCGCGTTCCCGTGACGTCATCCACCGACCGTACGGTCTAGCCTTTGACCGTGGCGCGCACGGGTCGGCGGCGGCCGTCGTGCCGGCGGCGGAGGCGAGGTCGGCGGCTGAGGTGAGGCCGACAGCTGAGGTGAGGCTGACAGCGGCCGCGGTCGTCGCGCCGCCGGCGACGACGGCCGCGACCACGAGCGCGCCGATAGTGGACCGGCCCATTGGGACACCCCCGTCTCCCGATTTCGGGACGAAGTTTATCCCGTATAGGCCCTGATCAGGCGATATGCCCCGCGCGTGCCGCCGGCTAGTGCAGTCCCGTGCCTCGGCGCAGCGCCGTGCGGACCAGGCGGTTGACGAGCTTGGGGTACGCCAGCCCGCTGGCCGCCCACATCTGCGGGAACATCGACGTCGGCGTGAAGCCCGGCATCGTATTGATCTCGTTGAGGTAGACGGTGTTGTCGGCCGTCACGAAGAAGTCGACGCGGGCCAGGCCCGCGCAGTCGAGCGCCGTGAACGTGCGGCAGGCGTACTCCCGGACCTGGCGGCTGACGGCTTCGGGCAGGTTGGCGGGGATGTCGCACTCGGCGCCGTCGAGGTACTTGGCCTCGAAGTCGTAGAACTCGTGGCCGTTGTCCACGACCCGGATCTCGGCGAGCACGCTCGCCTCGGGCGGGCCGCCCACCTCGCCCTCCAGGACGCCGCACTCGATCTCGCGGCCGACGATCGCCGCCTCGACGAGCACCTTGGGGTCGACGGCCCGGGCGGTGGCGAGAGCGTCGTCCAGGTCGTCCCAGGAACTGACCTTCGTGATGCCGAACGACGAGCCGGCCCGCGACGGCTTCACGAAGACCGGCAGGCCCAGGCGCTGCTTGTCGGCGTCCGAGAGCGACTGTCCGGCGCGCAGCACGGCGTACGGGCCCACGGGAATGCCCTCGACGGCCGCGAGCTTCTTGGTGAACTCCTTGTCCATGCCGGCGGCGCTGGCGAACACGTTCGCCCCGACGTACGGCACGCCGGCCATCTCCAGCAGGCCCTGGATGGTGCCGTCCTCACCGAAGGCGCCGTGCAGCGCCGGGAAGACGACGTCGACGTCGCCGAGCGCGCGGGGACCGTCGACCGCGTCGAGGACGACGAGGCCGCCCGTCGTCGGATCGCCGGGCAGCGCGACGGCCGTACCCGACGACGACGTGATCTCGGGCAGTTGCCGCTCCTGGATGGCCAGCATGGCCGGGTCGCCGTTGGTCAGCACCCAGCGGCCGGCGCGGGTGATGCCGATGGGCACGACCTCGAACTCATCGGGATCGAGCGCGCCGAGGATGCTCCCCGCGCTCACGCACGAGATCGCGTGTTCGGTGCTACGACCGCCGAATACGACAGCGACACGGGTCCGCCGAGGAGTACTCACAGACGGTGACCCTACCTGGCGCTCACGCGGCGGTCAGGACAGGCGCGGCGCCGCTACGCGAGGCGCACGTAGGCCTACGCCGCGTCAAGGGCACGCGCGATGTCGGCGACCAGGTCGGCGGTGTCCTCCACGCCGCAGGACAGCCGGACCAGCCCCGGCGGCGCGTCGTCGCCCCACTGCGCGCGCCGGTCGGCCGTCGTGTGCAGGCCGCCGAACGACGTGGCCGGGATGACCAGCCGCGACGCGGTCAGGAACCGCGCGACCGACTCCGCCGAGCCCAGGTCGAACGTGACCACGCCGGGAATCCGGGCCATCTGCCGGGCCGCGATCTCGTACGACGGGTCGTCGGGCCGGCCGGGCCAGCGCACCCACGCGACCGCCGGGTGCGCGGCCAGCGCCTGGGCGACCGCCGCCGCGTTGGCGCTCTGGCGGCCCAGCCGCAGGTCCAGAGTGGCCAGCGAGCGGTGGGCGAGCCAGGAGTCGAACGCGGCCGGCGCGCCGCCCGTGGAGTCCCGCCACGCGAGCAGCCGGGCGAACAGGTCGTCATCACGCGTGGCCACGTAGCCCAGCAACAGGTCGGAGTGGCCGGTCAGGGCCTTGGTGCCGGACGCGACCACCAGGTCGGCGCCGAGGTCGAGCGGCCGCTGCCCCAGCGGGGTCGCCGTGGTGTTGTCGACCGCCAGCAGCGCGCCGGCCGCGTGCGCGGCCGCCGCCACCTCAGCCACGTCGCAGACGTCCAGGCCGGGGTTGGCCGGCGTTTCCACCAACACCAGTCGTACGCCCGCAAACGCCGGGTACGGGCCGGCCGTCGGCGCGGTCAGCACCGTCACGCCCCGGGGGGCGAGTTCGGCGCGCGCGAACGCCCGGGTCGTGAAGTAGCCGTCGGCCGGCACGACCACCGTGTCGCCCGGGTGCAGCAGGCTCAGCAGCGTGGCGCTGATGGCCGTCATGCCGGTGGCGAAGGCGAGACACTGCCCGCCCTCCAGGTCGCCGATGGCCGCCTCCAGGTGCCGGCGGCTGGCGTTGTGCGGGCGGCCGTACCAGTCGATGCCCTCGCCGCCGGTGACCGGGTCGAGCACGTACGGGGCCGCGAAGACCGGACCCGGCAGGAACGGTTGCCCCGGCGTCAGCGGCGGCAGGCCGGCGTGCAGCGCGCGGGTCGAGTCACCGACGGGCATCCGTCACTCCGGCTTGGGCTCACGCGTCATCAGGGCGCCGACCGCCACGCTGGGCGACAGGCCCTCGTGACAGACCAACTCCACCTGCTCGGTGATGGGCATCTCCACGCCGTGGCCGCGGGCCAGGTCGCGGATCGCCAGGCAGCTGTTCACGCCCTCGACGGTCTGCCGGGTGGCGATGCGCGCCTGTTCCAGGCTCTCGCCCCGGCCCAGGTGCTCGCCGAACGTACGGTTGCGCGACAGCGGCGACATGCACGTACCGACCAGGTCGCCGAGGCCCGCGAGGCCGGCGAACGTGAGCGGGTCGGCGCCGAGCCGCACGCCCAGCCGGGCGGTCTCGGCGAGCCCCCGGGTGATCAGCGCGGCCTTCGTGTTGTCACCCAGGCCCATCCCGACGGCCATGCCGCAGGCGAGCGCGATGACGTTCTTCACGGCGCCGCCGAGTTCGCAGCCGAGGACGTCGTCGTTGGTGTACGGCCGGAAGTACGGCGTGAAGATGGTCGACTGGACGGCGGCGGCGCGCTCCTCGTCGTCGCACGCGACCACGCAGGCGGTGGGGTGCCCGAGCGCGATCTCGGGCGCCAGGTTCGGCCCGGTGACGACGGCGACCCGGTCGGGCTCGACCCCGGTGACCTCGACGATGACCTCGCTCATCCGCCGGCCCGTGCCGAGTTCGATGCCCTTCATGAGGCTGACCAGCGTGGTGTCGCGGCCGATCAGCCCGGCGGAGACCCAGCCGGTGAGGTTGTCCCGCAGCGTCTGCGACGGCACCGCGAACACGAGCAGGTCCGCCCCGGCGAACGCGGTGGCCGCGTCCGTGGTCGCGCCAACGCGGTCGGGCAGGACCACGCCGGGCAGGTACTCCGGGTTGGCGTGCTTGGTGCGGATCGCGTCCGCCACCTCGTGGCGCCGGGCCCAGATCATGACCTCGGCACCCGCGTCGCCGAGCACCTTGGCGAACGCGGTGCCCCACGATCCCGCGCCGAACACGGCCACCCGGCGGTAGGCCGGCACGCTCCTGCGCGTACTCATGATGTCGCCTCACGGCCCGCGGCGGGTGACCACAGCGGCGGGGCCTCGCCACCGCGGATGTCGTTCACCAACTGGCGTACGGCGCCCATGATCTGGTCGGTGATCTCGTGGAGGTTGGTGGTGGTGGGGGCGACGCCGGTCCACCGGGACAGGTCGACCGGCGGGCCGGCGGCCACGGTGATGGGCGTGCGCGGCCGCAGCCTCATCTTCTTGGTACGCGGGTCGTAGATCCGCTCAGGCCCCCACATCGCGATGGGCACAACGGGGGCGCCCGTGGTGAGCCAGAGCCGGGCCACGCCGGTCTTGCCGCGCATCGGCCACAGGTCGGGCTCGTGGGTGATGGTGCCCTCGGGATAGATCAGGACGGCCTCGCCGGAGCGCAGCGCGCCGACGGCGGCGTCCAGCGCCTTCGCCGCGTCGACGGTGCCGCGGTAGACGGGTATCTGTCCGACCTTATGCAGCAGCGGGCCGGCCACCGGCAGGCGGAACACGCTCGCTTTGGCGAGAAACCCGGGCCAACGCCCGGCATCGTAGACAAAGTGAGCCAGGACAAAGGGGTCAGCGTGGCTGATGTGGTTGGCTACCAGAATCACCGGACCGGTGCGTGGGATGTGCTCCATCCCCCGCCAGTCCCGGGCCGTCAACCCGATCAAGGGCGGCTTGATGACCGAGACCGCGAACCGCCGCCAGAACCCGAGCCGTCGCTTGGCCACCTGTTCCTCCTTCGCCCGACGTTGGTCATCATGCCTTGTCCGGCGACCGTAACGGCAGTGGAGGGGGCGGCCGCTCCCCCACGGGCGACTCAGGCAAGGATGACCCCATGACCGAGCGAACCATCTGCTCAGGTACGGCCCGGTGAGCGGGCTGAGCTGGACCGTGCTGGTGCCGGTCAAACGGCTCATCGCGGCGAAGACCCGACTGCGCGGGGCGGTCCCCGAGGCCCCGCACGAGCAACTCGTCCTCGCCCTCGCCCGCGACACGGTCCTCGCGACGCTGCGCTGCCCCGCCGTGGGACGCGTGGTCGTCGTCACCAACGACCCGACCGCGCAGGCGGCCACGGCGGCGCTGGGCGCCGTCGTGATTCCCGACGCCCCCGACGCCGGCCTCAACCAGGCCCTCGCGTACGGCGCGACCACCGTACGGTCCCGGCTGTACGGTTCGGACACCCCGGGCGTCGCGGCCATCGCCGCGGACCTGCCCGCGCTGCGCCGGGCCCG
>JAEZGP010000727.1 GCA_023437285.1 Actinomycetes bacterium
GCATGGTGACGTTGCCGTTGTCCTTCCAGTACGAGAAGAAGTACCCGTTGTGGTACCCGGTCTCGTTGGAGGTGATGGTGCGGTCGGCGTCGGCGTACGCGTTGGTCGCCAGGACCGTGCCGGTCACGGCGACCGCTACGGCGCTGACACCCGCGATCAGCATTCTGAGCCGGCTGCGTTTGCGGCCGCTCGAGGGGACGGGGACGTCGGTCATGTACGTACTTCCTCCTGGGGGGCGATCTCGGCGTTGGGGGCAACAGCGCGATCACCCGGTTGACGGTACATTTCGATCGGTTATCGAAAGTTCCTTGCTGAGAACCCGCCGAACGTGCCCCCCGAAACTCCGCCACCGTACGGAGTCTTGCCTCACGCTGACCGCTACCCGAACCTTGTCAGCAGTGCACACGCGGCAGACCATGACATCGAAAACTTTCGACATGATTGCTTAGCACTAAGCTTTCCGCCCGTAACGATTACTGTCAAGCGTTGGCCGTCGATGCAGCCCAAGGCCCGCGTGTCCCCCACGGCCGGGACACGCCAACCGCCGTGCCACCCGACCCGTTGAGCAGGCGGTGACACGGCGGTTGGGCGCGACGCCCGCGCGAGCGACAGCTACGTCAGAGCGTCAGGTTCTTCTGCTGGACCTGCCACTGGGTGCGACACAATCCGCAGTTGGACCCGACGAAGTTCGTCCCGGCGGTCTGGTCGCCCTTGAGCCGCCACTTCAGGTAGAGCACCATCACCCGGCCGAACTCGCCGCCGTTGACCTGGTCGTAGGTGCCGCCGTGCCCGACGTTGAGGTTGCCCATGAACGCGGGCAGGCCCGATGGCAGCTTGCCCCAGTCGTCCATGGCGTTGCCGTAGGCGATGTCGCTCTGGCCGCCGATGAAGTACGCGATCGGCTTGGTCAGGCGCCTGAGCTGGTAGTCGTTGGCGTCGTTGAGCAGGCCGCTGCTGAAGATGACCGTCGTGGTGACGCGCGGGTCGGCCGAGACCTCGTATGCCTCCAACCCGCCGCAGGAGAAGCCCGCCACCGCGATCTTGCTGGTGTCGAGGCGGCCGTAGTACTTGCTGGCCTGGCGGGAGTTCTCGGCGACGGCCCAGTCCATCGACTGGGTCAGCCACGACGCCGTGGAGGAGCCCGAACCGTTGGGGTTGCCGTTGGCGATCACGAGGAAGCCGTGCGACGCGATCTCCCGCAGGAAGTTCAGCGCCGCGGTGCCGTTGGCCGAGCAGGCGCCCTGCGACCACGCCAGGATCGGCAGCTTGTCGCTGGGCAGGCACTCCGGCCGGTAGATGGTGTGGTTGGGCAGACTGCCCGACGTTTCATAACCGGCCGGGTACGGACCGGAGCCGCCGCCGCTGGCGTTGCACGAGGGCGGCCGGCTGGTCGGCGGCGCGCTGGTGACCGGGCGGGACGTGGTCGGTCCACCGGTCGTGGGTCCGGCCGTCGTCGGTCCGGCCGTCGTGGGACCGGCGCTGGTCACGACCGGGCCGCTGGTCGGCGGCGTGGAGGTGCTCACCGAGCCGGTGCAGGGGGTGCCGTTGAGGGCGAAGTCGGTCGGCACGGGGTTGGTGCCGTTCCACGCGCCGTTGAACCCGAACACGGTGTTGCCGCCGCTGGGGATGTTGCCGTTGTAACTGACGTTGGCGACCGCGACCTGCGATCCGGACTGGGTGTGGGACCCGTTCCACAACTGGGTGATGGTCTGGCCCGCGCCGAAGGACCAGGTGAGCCGCCAGCTGCTGACGGGGTCGCCGAGGTTGGTGATGGTGACGTTCGTGTTGAAGCCGCCGGGCCACGAGCTGGCCACGGTGTAGTTGACCTGGCAGCCGGCGGCGGCCTGGGCGGCGGTTGTGGCGAGGACGGTGGCCCCGGTCGCCACCGCGAGGCTGGCGGCGATCGCCAGGACGGACCGGGATTTGAGACGTTGGTGGATCATCTTGCTCCTCCGGTGAGGGGGATGACGACGACCGGAATCGACGTTTGCAGTTATGCTTGCGCTGGTTCGGAAATGTGTCAACGATCGATGATCGTTGACAACCGCCGCACGACGGCGGTCATCACGACCGGGTGGCGTCACCGTCCGTGGTTCCGCCACGGATGCCGCACGCCGAATCCTTTGACAGCCGGAAATGCGTGACCCAGGACGCCGCCGCCGGCCAGTACGGCGTGGTCACCTCGACGAGCCGGGCCTCGGCCAGCGGGCCGAGTTCGGAATGGATGTCCAGGAAAATTTCGCGCGCGCACCGGCGCGGCCACGGCGCCGGCAGCAGTTGCTCGGGGAGGTCGGGGTCGGCGAGCACGAGCGAGCGCCAGGCGTCCATCACCGAGGTACGCGCGACGAACGCCGTGGCGGTGTCGACCCGACCGGCCCGGACGTCGTCGCGCAGGCCACGGTAGCGGTCGATGAAAGCGCGGTAGCCCACGGCGAGCCTGTCGAGGTCGTAGGCGGCGGCCGGGCCGCCCGCGCCGGCCTCCTCGTCGAACCGCGCGCACATGACCGACCATCGCGCGCGGTCAACGTCGCCGAGGATCTCCCCCATCGCCCGGCGTGCGGTCGGCGTGTCGCAGCCGGGCCTGATCCAGACACTGTCGTACAGGCGCACGAAGCCGAGGTCGGCCAGCGCCCTGCGGACCAGGTGACGGCGTGCCTGGCCGGGCTCGGGCAGCGAGAACGCGACGACCGTCCAGTCGCCCGTCCAGGGCGGCGGTTCGGCGCCGAACGTCAGGAACCGGTGCATGTACCAGTGATGACTGGCGATCGCCCGCTGCGTGAGGTGGTACGTCGACTGGCGGCCGACCCGGCGGCCGGCAAGCAGGCCCCGCCGGCTCAGGCGGGACAACGCGGACCGCGCGCTCGACTCGCTGATACCGAACTCGGCCAGCATGGCGACCACCGCCGCCGAGGGCAGATCCGCCTCGGGCGAGTCGAAGTACTCGCCGAGCAGCGAGGCCAGCAGGTGCTGGGGGTTCTGACCGGCCTGGTTCCTCGGGATATCGATGCCATTCGGTCCCCAGCCGCTCACCCCCTCAGCTTGCACCAACCCCGAGCACGCGGCGCACCAGGGCCACCCACGGCCGCCTCACGACGGGTGATGTTCCCGCTTCGGTCTGTTTGGGCAGGTTTTCTGCCCGGCGCGATGGGTAGCGAACAGGGCAACGCCGAAACCGAGGAGGTAATCCTGTGTCTTCTGTGATCGAGTCGGTTGACGTGCACGTTCCGATCGGGACCGCGTACAACCAGTGGACCCAGTTCGAGTCGTTCCCGCAGTTCATGAGCGGCGTGGAGTCGATCACGCAGCTCGACCCGACCCACACCCACTGGGTGACGAAGATCGGCGGCGTCCGGCGGGAGTTCGACGCGGAGATCACCGAACAGCACCCGGAGGACCGCATCGCCTGGAAGAGCATCAGCGGCGACACGAAGCACGCCGGTGTCGTGACCTTCCACCGGCTGGCCGACAACGACACCCGGGTGACCGTCCAGCTGGACTGGGAGCCCGAGGGGGTCGCCGAGAAGGTCGGCGCGGCCGTCGGCATGGACGACCGCCAGGTCAAGGCGGACACGGAGCGCTTCAAGGAGTTCATCGAGGGGCGCGGCGCCGAGACCGGCGAGTGGCGCGGCGACGTGGACCGCCCGGGCAGGTAGCCGGAAGCCGGACCATCCAGGGCGGCCGCGGACGACATGTCCGCGGCCGCCCTGGCGTGCGTGGTCCGGCCAGCGCCGCGAGCCGTCGGAAGCGTCCAACGGTGTCCAGCATCGGCGCCAGCGCCCCGGGCGAGTTGCCACAATCCGCGTCGTCGCATTGAACCCGGTGCATTCCCGACCGGGTTCGCCGACGCATTCCGTCCCGCGCGCTCAGCCCCCGATGGAGGACCCCCGCATGACTGACAGACCCGGCTTCGCCGTCTCCCGGCGCCAACTGCTCCTCGGCGCCGGAGCGGCCTCGGTCGCGTTCGCCGTACCGGGCATGGGTTCGGCCGCCGCCGCGCCGCCACGGACCGCCCC
>JAEZGP010000118.1 GCA_023437285.1 Actinomycetes bacterium
ACCTTGGTCCCTTCATCGCCGAACTGGACGCCGGCCGCGACGTGGTCATGGGTAACCGGTTCCGGGGCGGCATCGCGCCGGGAGCCATGCCGTGGCTGCACCGCTACCTCGGCAACCCGGTGCTGTCCTGGCTGGGCCGCAAGCTGTTCGGCCTGCGCGACGTCGGCGATTTCCACTGTGGACTTCGAGCCTTCAACCGGGAGCGGATCCTGGCCCTGGGGTTGTGCATGCCGGGCATGGAGTTCGCCAGCGAACTGGTGATCCGCGCGGCCCTGGCCGGCTACTCGATCTCGGAGGTGCCGACGACCCTGCGCCCCGACGGCCGCGACCGGCGCCCGCACCTGCGCACCTGGCGCGACGGGTGGCGGCACCTGCGGTTCCTGTGCGTGTTCGCCCCCCGCAAGGTGCTGATCGCGCCGGGCATCGTGCTGGTCCTCATCGGTCTGGCCGGGGCGGCCTGGCTGCTGCCCGGCGAGCGCCACATCGGCGGCGTGGGCTTCGACGTGAGTGCCCTCGTGTACGCCTGCCTGGCCATCCTCGTCGGCGCGCAACTGCTGATGTTCGGGGGCTTCGCCCAGTTGTACGGGATCAAGGAAGGGCTCACCAAGCAGGTCGCACACGCCCGGTGGACCCGGTTCTTCCGGCTGGAGACCTGCGTCGCCGTGGGCCTGGGACTCATCGGCCTAGGGGTGGCCGGCACGATCCTCGCGATCGAGGCGTGGAGCGAGACCGACTTCGGGCCGCTGGACCCGCGTAGGCAGATCCGTATCGTCGTACCCTCGGCGACGGCGGTCGCGCTGGGCGTCGTGGTCATCTTCGCCGGCCTGTTCGCCAGCCTGCTGTCCCTGCGCAAGGCCAGCGCGGGCAACCGGCCCGCGCAGGAGCCCATCCCCGCCGCGTCGTCCCGATAAGAATGCGAGTACCTCCGATGAACCTGTGGTCACGCCTGGGCACTTCCCGGATCGTGATCGGCGCCGTCCTGATCGGATACTTCGCGCTCGGCGCGGCCTGGTCGTTCGCCGCCCCGTACAACGGCTCCGCCGACGAGCAGGACCACGTGGTCCGGGCCGTCGGCGTCGTGCACGGGCAGGTCGCCCCCAAGTCCGAGGACGTGGCCTTCTACACCGGCGCGATGCAGACCGTGCCGCGCGACCTGACCCACGACATGTGCTTCCAGTTCCGTTACGACCAGAGCGCGGCCTGCGACACCAGGGGCTTCGAAGACCAGACGATGGTGGCCACCGCCACCAAGATCGGTCGCTACAACCCGGTGTACTACGCGGTGGTCGGCTGGCCGATGCGGTTCTCGCCCGACATGCAGGGGCTCTACGCCTCCCGGCTGCTCACCTCGCTGCTGGTCGCGGGGCTGCTCGCGCTGGCCGCCGCCGCCGCGATGCGCTGGTCCCGGCACCGGATCATGCTGGCCGGCGTGGTGCTGATGGCGACACCCGCGGTGCTCAACGTCGCCGGTACCCTCAACCCCTCCGCCGTGGAGGTGGCCGCCGGCATCCTGCTGTTCACCGCGCTGATCCCGCTGTTCGACCCGGAACACGAGATCGACCCGAGAATGATCTGGTACGCCGGGGTCGCCGCCGTCGTGCTGGCCACGCTGCGCGGGCTGGGCCCGTTCTGGCTGGGCGTCGCGATGCTCGTGCTGCTCATCCCCGTGCGCTGGGCCCGGGTGAAGCAGGTGTGGTTCGCGCCCCGGTTCCGCGCGTGGGCGATCGTCGTCACCATCGCGGTGCTGGCCAGCGCCGCGTGGACGATCGGAAAGGACGCGCTGGTCCTCGGCCGGGGCGACCCGATCAACCCGCCGTACGAAGCCGCGCAGACCATCGAGTACCTCACGATGACCCGCTGGGTCGAGCACCTGTACCAGATGGTCGCCGGGCTCGGATGGCTGGACGTGCCCGTGCCCCCGTACGTGCCCCTGCTCTGGTACGTCATGATCGGCCTGCTGGTCGTCGGCGGAGGGCTGTTCGGCGGCCGGCTTGACCGGCTGCGCATCGCCGCGATCACGCTGATCG
Source organism: Actinomycetes bacterium (assembly GCA_023437285.1). Taxonomy (GTDB): domain Bacteria; phylum Actinomycetota; class Actinomycetes; order Mycobacteriales; family Micromonosporaceae; genus Luedemannella. The sequence continues at coordinate 2,028 of JAEZGP010000118.1, forward strand.
CCTTCGGCGTGCCGATGCTCACCGACGGGTTCACCGCCACGCTCAACGACTACCCGTCGCAGGGCCGCTACCTGATGCCCCTATTCGCCGGCGCCGTGCTGCTCGGCGGGGTCGCGCTCGTGCGCGCCGGGGTGCTGACCGGCCCCCGAGCCGCGTCGCTGCTGCGCGCGACGGGTGTCGTGGTCATCATCCTGCACCTGACCTGCCTGTTCGCGGCCATGGTCCGGTGGCAGAGTGGGGCCTCGCTGGACGCGCGCCGCCCGCACTTCAACCCGCTGGTCGGCGAGTGGCAGCCCGAGGTCGGTTCGCTGCTGCCGTTCACCCTCGGCATCGTCGGCGCCGTGGTTCTCGGGTGGGCGTGCTGGCGGGCGGCGGCCGTAGCCGCGGAGCCGCCGGACCAGGAAGACGACCAGCCGCTGGCTGTCGAGGAGCACCGTCCTGTGGTGTCCGTCACCACGTGATAGACCGACTGTCGTCGATCTTATCTGGAAGCCAACCGTCCTCGGCCGGTGAGGCGCTCGTCATGGCACGTGCGCGAACGTCCGTCCTGCTGTCCGCGGTCGCGGTGAGCGCCGCCATCCCGACGGCTCGGAGCTGGTCACCGCAGCTTGACAAGCGGCTCCGGTTTATCGATTATCGGTATATCGTTAGTCGATAAGGGGAGGCCGGAGTGGCAGCCGTTCGCACGTTGCGGGACCGGCTACGGCGGCCCGACTGGCTGGCCGAGCTGCAGGTCGTGGTCGTCATCGGCCTGGTGGCCACCGGCCTGGCCGTGGTCGTCAACCTCGTCGCGCTCGCCATGCGGGAGCCGATCGTCATAGCGGTGCCCGCTAAGGCGATCGACGGCCTCGTCGGCTCGGCGGGCGGCCTGCGTACCGGCGCCGCGGTAACAGCCGACTCGACCGTCGAGATCCAGCTCGCCGACCCGAGCCTCGCGGACACCCTGTGGTACGCGGCGGGGTCCTTGCCGGAACTGCTACTGGTCGTGGCCGTGCTCGCGCTGCTGCTGCGGCTCATCGTGGCGGCCCGGCGGGCAGACCCGTTCACCGCGGCGACGGTGCGGCGGCTGCGCGTGCTCGGCGGGACCAGCGCCATCGGGGGCGTACTCACCGGCTTCGCCAGCACGTTCGCCCAGCTCGTACTCACCAACGACGTCTCCGGCGGTGACCTGGCGGCGGCCACCCTGACCGTGAATCCCATCTGGATCCTGGTCGGCGGCGGGTTCCTCGCATTCGGCGAGATCGTCAACCGGGGGCGCGCGCGGCGCGCCGAGCTGGATACGGTGATCTAGTGCCGGCAGACGACGAGCACCGGGTCGAGGTGCACCTGGACGCGCTGCTGGCCAGGCGCGGGCTCACCCTGACCCAGCTCGCCGAGCAGGTCGGCCTCACGCTGGCCAACCTCTCGGTGCTCAAGAACGGCCACGCCCGCGCGATCCGGTTCACCACCCTCACCGCGATCTGCGAGGCCCTCGACTGCCAGCCCGGCGACATCCTGTCCGTACGCCGTAAGTGATCACCTAGCCCTGCTTGGTTGCCTGGCGCGCAGGTGCTTGGTCGGGCTGCGCGGCTGGCCAGATCCGAGGTTTCGTATTACGTTTGTGAGGTGGAGATACACCGGTCGGCCCGCCGACATGACGTTACCGATGCGGCCATGCTCCACGCCGCCACCAACTGCCTGGTCGCCTACCCGTTGCAGGACGACGAAGAGCTAGGGCCGCGCCGCGAACTGCGGCTTGGACCAGACCGGGCGGGCAATCTGCTCGAGATCGTTGTTCTCCTCCTCGACGACGACCGACAGTTGATCATCCACGCGATGCGCATGCGACCCAAGTACCGGGATCTGCTGCCCTAACCCAAAGGAGGACAAGCCATGAGCCAGCACAAGCAACCAACGCCCACCTCGGGCGGTGTCCCCGTCACTGACGACTTGGTCAACCAGCTGGCCGACGAAGCCGAAGCGGGCTACGACGTCGAAGCCATACGCCGACGCGGCGGCCGCCCGTTGATGGGCTCCGGTCCTGCCGACGTCGTGCCGGTACGGCTCGACCCAGCACTACGCGCCGCTCTGACCCGCCGCGCCGAAGCCGACAACCGAACCGCCAGCGATGTCATCCGCGACGCCCTGCGAGCCTGGCTCCACGCCGCATAACATCGACAGGCATCCTCAGCAGGCCCGACGCGCGTCAACGCGATGGTGTGCACCACGGTGCGGTGACGTGCGCCC
>JAEZGP010000080.1 GCA_023437285.1 Actinomycetes bacterium
TTCCCGCTGTGGTACCAGCTGGTTCCTGCCGACGCCGGCGCGCCGGGAATCGTCTGGTGGCGCATCGACGGATTGTCTGAGGCACTCGCCGTCGGGTTGCTCGGGGTGGGCTGGCTGGCCGCCGCGATCTGGTTCAGCCCCGCCCTGGCGCGTCTCCAGGCGTGGCCGAGCCGGCGGCTGTTGCCGCCGCCGCCGGGTGTCGACCTGTCGCGGCGGGTGGCCGAGCTGACTGCCACCCGCGCCGCGGCGCTGGACGCCCACGCGGTTGAGCTGCGCCGCATCGAGCGGTCGCTGCACGACGGCACCCAGAACCGGTTGGTCGCGGTCAACGTGTTGCTGGGTGCCGCGCGGCGGGCGGTGCGCCGCAATCCGGACCGCGCCGACGAGATCCTCGGGCAGGCGCAGGACGCTGCCGAACAGGCACTCGGCGAGCTGCGTACGGTGGTGCGCGGGATCCTGCCGCCCGTACTGGACGACCGAGGTCTCGCCGGCGCGCTGGCGGGCCTGGCCGGCAGCTGCGTGGTGCCCTGCCGGCTTGAGGTGGACGTGGCTGTGCGGTGCGCGGCCTCCGTCGAGGCCACCGCGTACTTCGTGGTGGCCGAGGCGCTGACCAACGTGGTCCGGCACAGCGGTGCGAGCCAGGTGGACGTGGCCGTGCGCCGCGAGCGCGGCCGGCTGCTGGTGCGCATCGAGGACGACGGGCACGGCGACGCGGACGAGACACGCGGGTCAGGACTCACCGGTATCCGCCGGCGGGTCGAGGCGTACGACGGCCGGATGACACTGACGAGCCCACCGGGAGGGCCGACGAGAATGGACGTGGAGCTGCCATGCGGATCGTGATCGCCGAGGACGACCCGCTGCTGCGTGAGGGGTTGGCGCTCCTGCTGCGGGCGGAGGACCTGGACGTGGTCGCCACGGCCGGTACCCCGGGCGAGTTCCTGGTCGCCGTCGACGAACACGCGCCGGACGTCGCCATTGTGGACGTACGGATGCCGCCGACCCACACCGACGAGGGCATCGTGGCCGCGGTGGAGGCTCGGCGGCGCCGTCCCGGCCTCGCGGTGCTGGTCCTGTCGGCGTACGTGGAACAGGCGTTCGCCACCGAGCTGTTCTCGGTCAGCGCGGTCGGGCTCGGTTATCTGTTGAAAGAGCGGGTGGGCCGGGTCGAGGAGTTCCTCGCCGCGCTGCACCGCGTCGCGGGCGGCGGCAGCGTGATCGACCCGGAGGTGGTGGCGCAGTTGCTCGCCCGCAACCGCCGGACGGACCCGGCGCTGAGCCAACTGTCACCGCGTGAGCGCGAGGTGCTGGGGCTGATGGCCGAAGGGCTCGGCAACAGCGCCATCGCCGAGCGGCTGTTCGTCACCGACGGCGCGGTGCACAAGCACATCCGCAGCATCTTCTCGAAGCTTCAGCTTCCACCGGACGACCAGGCCGACCGCCGGGTCACCGCGGTGCTGCGCTACCTCAACGGCGATCGACGGTAGCGCCTGCTGTACCCGGACCTGGCAGCCCACGGGATGGTCGCCGTTCTCCCACGTCAATAGCGTTTCTGGTGCGCGCAGTTCTTGCCCTATGACATGGAGAGGCCACCAGAATGCCGGACTATCCGGGACGGACCGTCGAACCGGCGGTACGCGTCGAACAACTCACCCGCGTGTACGACACCGGCGGTAACCAGGTGACCGCGCTGGCCGGCATCAATGTCGGCTTCGGCCGGGGCACCTTCACCGCGGTGATGGGGCCCTCGGGCTCCGGCAAGAGCACCTTGCTGCAGACCGCGGCCGGGCTCGACCGACCCACCTCCGGTCGGGTGGTCATCGGCGGCACCGACCTGTCGGGGCTGTCCGAGACCCGCCTGACCGAACTGCGTCGTACCCAGATCGGGTTCGTCTTTCAGGCCTTCAACCTGATCGGCGCGCTCACCGTCGAGGAGAACATCGCGCTGCCCCTGCGCCTGGCCGGCGTCCGTCCGGACCGGGCCTGGCTGACCCAGGTCGTCGAGCGGGTCGGCCTCACCGACCGGCTGCACCACCGGCCGGCCGCGCTCTCCGGCGGCCAGCAGCAGCGGGTGGCGATCGCCCGGGCGTTGGCCACCCGCCCCGAGGTGATCTTCTCGGACGAGCCCACCGGCGCCCTCGACTCGAGGACCGCAGCGGAGGTACTGACGCTGCTTCGCGCGGTCGTGGACGAACACGGGCTGACCGTGGTGATGGTGACCCACGATCCGATCGCCGCGTCGTACGCGGACCGCGTGCTCGTGCTGGCCGACGGGGCGATCGTGGCCGATCTTCCGCAGCTCGGCGCCGCCGGTATCGCCGAGCACCTGGCCTCGCTGGATCGGCGGGTCCTGCGATGATCGGACTTGCCGCCCGCCTGCTGCGGCACCGCGCGGGCCCCGCCGCCGCGACCATGCTGGCCCTGATCGCCGGCGTGATGATCCTGGTAGCGATGGGCACCCTCGTCGAGTCCGGGCTGCGTTTCCGTGCGGAGCCACGGCTCTGGGCCGCCGCCGACGCGGTCATCGCCAACCGTACGGTCAGCCACACGTACAAGGAGTTCGGCGGCGACACCACCACGAGCACCGTCTGGCTGCCCGAGGGCGGCACCGTGGACGCGGCCCTGGTGGACCGGATCCGCCAGGTGCCGGGCGTCGCGGCTGTCAACGGCGACACAAGGGTGCTGATCGGCTCACCCGCTGCCGTGGGACACGGCTGGGACACGTTCGCCTTCACCGGGCGTCCCATCGTCGCGGGTGCCGCGCCACGGGCCGACGACGAGGTGCTGGTCGACACCCGCCTCGGCGTGGCACCCGGCGACCGCATCGACCTGGTCGTCGGTGGGGTCAGGCGGTCGTACCAGGTGAGCGGAACCGCCGAGACCGGTGCTGCGGAGGTGTTCTTCACCGACGCGCAGGCCGCCCGGTTGTCCGCCCACCCGGGCCGGGTGGATGCGATCGGTGTGCGGATGGCACCCGGCGCCAACCTCGGCGCGGTACGCGAGATCGCGTCGGCGTTGGGCGCCACGACGTACGCCGGGAAAGACCGTGGCAACGTCGAGCAGTCGGAGAACCAGGCCGCCCAGACGTTGCTGGTCACGGCCGGCTCGGCGTTCGGTGGGTACGTCGTCCTACTGATCGTCTCCGTGGTGGCCGGCACCATCGGGTTGTCCGTCCGGCACCGTCGGCGTGACCTGGCGCTACTACGCGCGGTGGCGGCCACGCCGGGACAGGTGCGCCGCATGCTGATCGCCGAGGCCGCGCTGCTCGCCGTGGTCGGCTCTGCGATCGGCGGCCCGGCCGGCCTGCTGGCGGCCCGCTGGGTGCACGGCGAACTGGTCGGGCGCGGGTTCGTACCGGCCGGTTTCCCGATGGCCGACGGGCTGTTCGCGGTGCCGGCCGCGGTCGGTACGGCGGTCCTCGTGGCGGTGCTCGCCGCGTTGGTCGCCGGCCGCCGGGTCACCGGGATCAAGCCGATCGAGGCGCTCGGCGAGATCGCTGTCGAGCCTCGGCGTGGTGGCCGGGTGCGGCTGGTCGCCGGCGTGCTGTCGCTGGCGGCGGCCGGCGCCTCCGGGGCGTTGACGCTCGGTGCCGCCGGGTCGACCGGGGCACTGGCCGGCGCGGTCGGCATGCTGTACCTGTTCGTCACCGCGGTGGCGCTGCTCGCACCGAGAATCAACGCGTACGCGGCACGCCTGCTCACCCGGGTGCTGCCGCGGGTGTGGAAGGTCAGCGGCTACCTGGCCGCGGCCAACCTGCGGGCCAACGCGCAGGGCATGGCGACCGTCCTGACCGCCCTCGTGCTGTCGGTGGGGTTCGGCGGCTCGGTCTGGTTCCTGCAGAACAACCTGGAACGGCAGACCACCACGCAGAGCAGCGCGGGAACTCTCGCCGAGCGGGTGCTGGTCGCTCCCGGTGGGCTGCCGCTGGACGCGGCGCGGGAGGTCCGTGAGCTGGCCGGGGTGCGGGCCGCCACTGGCGTACGCCGTACGCAGGTGGTCGTGCGGTCGCTCGACGGCATCGAGCCGGTCAGCGCGCAGTCGGTCGACCCGGCCGGCATCACATCGACGATGGACCTCGCCGTGCGGGAGGGCAACCTGGCCGACCTACGCGCGGGCACGGTGGCCCTGTCGGCGACGCTGGCCTCCTCGTCCGGCTGGGACGTCGGCGACCAGGCGGAATTCTGGCTGGGCGACGGCACCCCCGTCACGCTGGACGTCATCGCGATCTACGGCCGGGGCCTCGGCTTCGGCGACGTCACGCTGGCCGCCGCGACGGTCGCCGGGCACACGGCCGGGGATGCGGTCGACGAGATCCTGGTCAGCGCCGGACCGGAGGCCGACACCGCGTTGGCCGCGTGGACGGCCGGGCGACCGGGCACCGAGGTTCTCGACGCCGCCACCCGTACCCGCCTGATCGGCACCGACCTGGCGCTCGGCGCCTGGCTGAACCGGCTGCTGATCGGCGTGATGGTGGGGTACGCGGCGCTCGCGGCGGCCACCACGATGGTGATGGCCGCGCTGGCCCGCCGCCGCGAGTTGGCGATGCTGCAACTGGTCGGGGTCACCCGCCGTCAGATCCGCAGGATGGTCCAGGCCGAACAGGCCGGCCTGCTCGGCACCGCGGTACTGATCGGTGCGACGATCGCGGCGCTGACCCTGAGCGCGATCGTCCACGGATTGACCGGCAGCCCGATCCCGTACGTCCCGCCGCTCGGTTGGGTAGCGGTGCTCGGCGGCACGACACTGCTGGCGTTGGCAACCACGGTGTGGCCCGTCCGCCGGCTGCTCAGCGCTCCTCCGATCGACAACATCGGCGTCAAGGAGTAGGCGTCGCGGCCTGGAAAGCGAATACCCCTGACTGGCGTTCCCGCTGGTCAGGGGTTTCGTCAGCCCGGCGAAGAGCTGGTGGCGTTGCTACACCGGACGCAGCAGCGAACGGGTGTCGATCATGAACGGGAACGGCTTCTGGGAAGACAGTGTTTCGCCCGTCCGAGCGGTCTGATCCTCCACGTAGTGGGCACCGTTCAAGCGATTGAGCCGAAGGGTGAGCTCATCGGGCGAGTCCTGCTGGACAAGCAGGTACCACGGGATCCGCGCCGCTGCGTACAGCTGCATCTTGA
>JAEZGP010000090.1 GCA_023437285.1 Actinomycetes bacterium
CCAGGGCCGCCTTGACGTCGCGTTCCAGGGTCACCGGCGTCAGTGACACGCCGGCGGCGTCGAGGGCCTTCCTGGCCGCCGCGCCGCAGGGCACCTGCTCGGCGCACAACGCCACCTTGACGCCCGACCTGGTGAGGTCGCCGAGTCCGGTGATCGCCTCGGGGTTGCCCTTGGCGGTGGCGATCACGAGCTGGTTGCGGGCGAACGTGACCGGGGTCCCCGCCACCAGGCCGGCGGCCACGAGGGTCTGCATGATCGCCGGGCTCGCCGAGGCGAACACGTCCGCCGGCGCGCCCTGCTCGATCTGGGTGGCCAGCGCGGAACTGCCCGCGAAGCTGAAGACGACGGTGGTGCCCGGGTTGGCTGTCTCGAAGTCCTTGCCGAGCTGCGTGAACGCCTCCGTCAGCGACGCCGCGGCGAACACGGTGACCGTCGCGCGGCCCTGCCGCTGCGGGGAGTCGTCGCCACAGGCGCCGAGAAGAAGGAGCCCCACCGCCGCGCCAACCGCGACCAACCGCCGGATCGTCATGGACCCACTCTCGCATCAGCAAACCCAAAAGCCCAAACTAGCTTGCATCTGCGGTCTCGGTCTCGATGGCCGGACCGTCCCGGTCGACTTTCGCAGTCCGTTGGATCGGCCACCGTCACGACGCCTCGTCGATCCATGGTCACGCCCGACCCGCTGCGAGGCGCGTCACATTCCCCCAGCTCACCTCGGCGGCCCGGCCGTGGCGGGCGGCGGGGCGCCGGCCCGCAATGTCCACTACGGACGTTCCATCGGGCGATGGCACAGGTCAGGATGGGTACGGGCGGTCGCGTCGTTCCTTCGGTGGCGGGCTCCCGGCCACCGACGGCCGCGCCACCCACCGCGCCGCGCGGGGGCGCCGGCGTGACGCTACGCGCCGGTCCGCTGCCGCCACGTCAACGCGGTTCTACTGTCGGGTCATAGACCGGGTTGAGAGTCTGGGGTGCGGGCGACCATACTGTCGCGTCATGAGTGATGGCATGCTGCCCGGGGGCGCTCCCGCAAACCAACCTCCGCCGTGGTCGCCGCCGCAACCCGGTGCGCCCAACCCCGACGTGACCCAGGTCGATTCCGGCTACCCCGGCCAGCCCGCCTCGCCCGGCCAGCCGCACTACGGCGGCCAGCCCGGCTCCGGCCAGCCGCCCTACGGCGCGCAGCCGACGTCCGGCCAGCCGGGTTACGGCGGTCAGCCCGGCTACGGTGGCCAGCCAGGCTACGGCCAGCCGACGTCCGGCCAGCCGGCGTATGGCGGCCAGCCGGGCTACGGCGGCCAGCCGACGTCTGGGCAGCCCGGCTACGGTGGCGAGCCTGGCTACGGTCAACCAACGTCGGGTCAGCCGGGTTACGGCGGCCAACCGGGTTACGGTGGCGAGCCTGGCTACGGCCAGCCGACGTCGGGCCAGCCGTACGGTGCGCAGCCGACGTCCGGGCAGCCAGGCTACCCTGGCCAGCCGATGTCCGGGCAGCCCTATGGTGGGCAGCCGGGTTACGGCGGTCAGCCGCCGTTCGGGGCGCCGGGGCAGCAGTTCGGCGCGCAGCCGCCCAAGAAGAAGAACACGACGCTGTTCGTGGTGCTCGGCGTCGTGCTCCTCCTGGTGCTCGTCTGCTGCGGCGGTGTCGGCTTCTGGGCCTTGAGCGGGGACGACGACCCCAAGACGTCCAGCCCGCAGACCACGGCGGGCAGTGGTGGGTCGACCGCTGCGCCGCCCACCACCGCGGCGATGACCCCCGAGGCGTACCAGCAGGTGTTGGCGCAGGCCGACGCCGCCGTCGCCGCGGCGTACAAGTCGTTGGCCGGCGCGAAGAGCAAGTCGGCCGCGGTCAGCGCGGCGGAGAAGTTCGACACGGCGTTGGCCCAGGCGGTCACCCTGCTGCAGGGCACGGCGACCCCGGACGCGGCGACGAGTTCGGCCCATCAGGGCGTCATCACGGCGCTGGAGCGCATGCGCACCGACGTCGCCACGATGAAGGACGGCCGGGGGGCCTGCCCGGCGGCGGCCTCGCTGCCCGCGATCAAGAACTCGAGCGCGGCCTCGGCGCTGCGTTCGGCCGCGAAGCAGCTCGCCCAGGGCGACACCGCCCAGAAGTACAAGGTGGCGACCTGGCTGCCGGCCGCCTCGAAGGCCCGTACGCTGCCCAACGGCACGATCGTCAAGCGGACCAGCAGCGGCCCGAGCCGACTGGAGATCACGAACAACGCCTCGCCGGGCACGATCAGCCTGGTCAAGAAGGGTTCCAAGTCGGCGACCATCATCGTGTACGTCGGCCCGAACAAGAAGTACACCCTCAACTCCGTGCCCGCCGGGACGTACACCATCTACATGGCGTCCGGCACGGACTACGACCGCAACGCGAAGAGCTTCACCCGCAACTGCGGGTACTCGAAGTTCGACGACACGTTCACCTTCTCGTACACGCAGGCGTGGCGGATCACGCTCACCAAGAGCGCGGGCGGCAACGCGTCGACCAGCGGCGTGGACGCGGGCGACTTCCCGCAGTAACCGGTTTGATGACGGCGCGCGGCGCCGGGCGTTCACCCGCCC
>JAEZGP010000223.1 GCA_023437285.1 Actinomycetes bacterium
GGGGCGGGGGGGGGGGCCACACCCCCCGGGGGGGCGGCGGCCGGCCCGCTGACGGTCGCCAGCGCGCGGCCGCATCAGGGCTGGCTGCTGGTGGCCTTCGAGGGCGTCGCCGACCGTACGGTCGCCGAAGGGCTGCGCGGCGTGCTGCTGTGCGTCGACGCGGCGGACCTGCCCGAGCCGGCCGACCCGGACGAGTTCCACGACCACCAGCTGGTCGGGCTCACGGCCGTCGACGTCGCGGGGGACAAGCTCGGCGAGGTGGTCCGGGTCGAGCACGCGCCGGCAAGTGACCTGCTCCACGTACGGTTGACCGGCGGCAAGATGGTCCTCGTACCGTTCGTGAAGGCGATCGTCCCCGAGGTGGACCTCGCGGCCGGCCGGGTCGTGCTGACCCCGCCCGACGGCCTGTTCGATCTTTGAGTGAGGGTTTGTCGGATGCGCGCGGACATCGTGACGATCTTCCCGGAGTACCTCGCCCCGCTGGACCTGTCGCTCATCGGCAAGGCGCGGTCGGCCGGCCTGCTCGACGTCGCCGTGCACGACCTGCGGGACTGGACCCACGACGTGCACCGCACCGTGGACGACACCCCGTACGGCGGCGGACCCGGCATGGTCATGCGGCCCGAACCGTGGGGCGAGGCGCTCGACGCCCTGCTCCCGGCGGGCGGGCACCTGGTCGTCCCCAGTCCGGCCGGGGCGCTGTTCACCCAACGTACGGCCCACGAGCTGGCGACCGAGCCGCACCTGGTCTTCGCCTGCGGCCGGTACGAGGGCATCGACCAGCGGGTCCTCGACGAGGCCGCGGGGCGCGGCCGGGTGAGCGAGATCTCCCTGGGCGACTACGTGCTCTTCGGCGGCGAGGTGGCCGTACTAGTGATCATGGAGGCGGTGACCCGGCTGCTGCCGGGCGTCCTCGGCAATGCCGACTCCCTGGTCGACGAGTCGCACGCCGACGGGCTGCTGGAGACGCCCGTCTATACCAAGCCGGCCGTGTGGCGCGGACGCGAGGTGCCCGACGTCCTCCGCTCGGGGGATCACGGCCGCATCGCGCGCTGGCGACGGGCCGCCGCGCTGGTCCGTACGGCGCAGCGCCGGCCCGACCTCCTGGCCGCCCTCGACCCCGCTAAGCTGGGCAAGGACGATGTGACGGCGTTGACGTCGGCCGGCTACCCGCCCCCCGGATTTCCGGTTACCGAGGTCGATGTGGCAAAGTAGTGGGGTTGCCGCAGGTGGCCTGCTCCGCCGCGCACCGATTCACCCAAGACCGTTTTCCGCGCGGTACCGCCGCGCCGTGAGCCCTAGGACATGCGATGAACACCCTGGACGCCCTCGACGCCCAGTCGATGCGGACCGACCTGCCCGGGTTCGCCGCCGGCGACACGCTCAAGGTGCACGTACGGGTCGTCGAGGGCAACCGCTCCCGTATCCAGATCTTCCAGGGCGTCGTCATCCGCCGCCAGGGCTCGGGTCTGCGGGAGACCTTCACGATCCGCAAGGTCAGCTTCGGCGTCGGCGTCGAGCGGACCTACCCGCTCAACAGCCCCGCCCTCGACCGCATCGAGGTCGTGACGCGCGGTGCCGTGCGTCGCGCCAAGCTCTACTACCTGCGCGAGCTGCGTGGCAAGAAGGCCAAGATCAAGGAGCGGCGCGAGAAGCAGCCCGCCTGATCACCCCGATCCGCTCGACGACCCCCGGACTGCGGTCCGGGGGTCGTTTCGTGCTTGTTTCATCGACCTGGGTGCGTCCCTGACCGGCTGAGTCTCGCTAAATGATCTCACGTCCACCATTGCGGCGGATATCGCTACGGCGCGCAGCCAACTACCCTGATTCCTGTGATGGACGGCAAGCTCGATCGCTCGGACCGCGGGGACGACGCGGCCTATCCCGGCGCGCCGGGTGGCTACGGCGCCCGGGGCCGTCCGGGCCACGGTCCGGGGCCGTACGGCTATCCGGCGCCGGGGCCGCAGCCGCCCGCGAGCGGCCGTCGTCCCGAGTACCCGCCGCCGGGTGCCGTGCCCGTCAGCCCGCCCGTCTACGGGTCACCCAGGCCGCCGGACGCCCCCACGGGGGGCAGCTATCCGGCCGGCGGGCATGGCTATCCGCCGGCCGGTCCGTCGTACCCCGGGGGTTCCGGACCGCGGGAGCGCGGCCTGCCGCCCTACGAGCCGGAGCGCCGCCCGTCGCGGATCGCCCGTAAGGTCAACTACGACGACGAGGGCCGCCACGCCGCGCGCCGCGAGCGGCCGGGGAAGCGGCCGCGCAGCCGGGGACCCATGCCGCTGACGCTGGAGCTGCCGCTGCTGCTCGTCGTGGCCTTCTGCCTCGCCGTGCTCATCCGCACGTTCCTCGTGCAGGCCTTCTACATCCCGTCCGGCTCCATGGAGAACACGCTGGCCATCGACGACCGGGTCCTGGTCAACAAGGTCGTCTACGGGGTGCGCGGCATCAAGCGGGGCGAGGTCATCGTCTTCCAGGGCGGCGGCGGCTGGAAGCACGAGGTCCCGGTCAGCCAGCCGACGTCGACGCTCGGCCACATCGGGCGGACGTTCGGCGACCTGATCGGAATCAGCCAGCCCAAGGAGAAGGACTTCATCAAGCGGGTCATCGGACTGCCCGGCGACAAGATCTCCTGTTGCGACGCGCAGGGTCGCGTCGTGGTCAACGGCCATCCGCTGGACGAGTCCTACATCTTCGAGCCGTCGCAACTGGTCGATCCCAGCCAGCCGCACTCGTGCATGGTGCGCAACATCGACGAGATGATCGTGCCGCCCGGCCAGCTCTTTGTGATGGGCGACCACCGGATGATCTCATCGGACTCGCGCTGCAGCGGCACCGTGGCCATCAAGGACGTCGTCGGCCGCGCGTTCCTGGTGGTGTGGCCCAAGAAACACTGGGCGACGCTGGAGCCGCCCGACACGTTCGCGAACGTGCCCGACACGGCGGCGCTCGGCGCCCCGGCCGGCCCGCTGCCGAGCGTCGACACCACCGCGTTCGGGGTCGTCGGTTTGCCGATTCTCGCGTCTTTGGCGATATCGGCGCGTTCGGCGCGTATCTATCGGCACCGAGGCCGTAGGCTGCCATGGTGATTGACGAGCAACCCGCCGCCAAGCCCCGCACGCCTTTCTGGCGAGAGCTGCCCATCCTGCTCGGCATCGCCATCGTGGTCGCCATCGTGGTGCGGGCCTTCGTCCTGCAGACCTTCTTCATCCCGTCCGAGTCGATGGAGAACACGCTCAACATCAACGACCGGGTGCTCGTCAACAAGCTGGTCTACAACTTCCGCGACCCGCACCGGGGCGAGATCATCGTGTTCAAGGCGCCGATGCAGTGGCGCTCCGACCCCAACGAGGAAGACTTCATCAAGCGGGTCATCGGCGAGCCCGGCGACCACATCGTGTGCTGCGACGCGCAGGGCCGGATCACGGTCAACGGCAAGGCGCTCGACGAGACGCAGTACCTGTACTCGGACGCCCAGGGCGCCGACGAGCCCAGCGACACGAAGTTCGACGTGGTGGTCCCGCCCGGGCGGCTGTGGGTCATGGGTGATCACCGGTCGCACTCCGGCGACTCGCACGAGCTGTGGAAGCGCACCAACGGCGACGCCACGGCGTCCACCATCCCGATCGACTCGGTCGTGGGGCGGGCGTTCGTGCTGTTCTGGCCGTTCACCTCGGCGACCTGGCTCACCGTCCCGTCCACATTCGACGGCATACCGGCGCCCTCGGGCGGTTGACGGCTGTCGCTGTCGGGGCGGCCGGCTAGGCTGTGCGTTCGTGAGCGAGCGTACCCAGCGCCGGGCCGCCCGCGTCCTGCTGCTCGACGCGGCCGGGCGGGTGCTGCTCCTGCACGGGCGCGACCCGCACCGGCCCAACCACACGTACTGGTTCACGGTCGGCGGCGGGCTCGCCGAGGGGGAGTGCTTCCGCGACGCGGCCGTCCGCGAGCTGCGCGAGGAGACCGGGCTCACGCTCGCCTCGTCCGACCTGACCGGGCCGGTGTGGCGACAGGTGACGGAGTTCCCCTTCGCGGGCGTGTGGTACGAGCAGGAGCAGGAGTTCTTCGTGGCCCACGCGCCGCAGGGGTCCTGGACGTTCAGCCGGGCCGGTTTCGACGAGATCGAGTCCGCGTACATTGACAGTTTCGGCTGGTGGTCGGCCGAGGAACTGGCCGCCACCGACGAGCGGTACTACCCGGCCGAGCTGGCCGACGTGCTGCGGGAGATCCTGGAGGCGTGATGCTGCCGCCGTCGCGTACGGTGGTCCGCCGGGACGGCGGGCTCTACGCGCTGGAGCGCGCCCTGCAGCGGCGGGGCTTCGGCCTGGTCGCCGGGGCCGACGAGGCCGGCCGGGGCGCCTGCGCCGGGCCGCTGGTGGTGGCCGCCGCGATCCTGCCCGAGGGCCGCCGGGGCGAGGTGCCCGGCCTGGCCGACTCCAAGCTGCTCACCCCCGCCGCCCGCGAGCGCGTCTACGCCGAGGTGATGGCCCGCGCGCTGGCCACCGCCGTGGTCGTCATCCCGCCCGCCGAGGTGGACGCCCGGGGCCTGCATGTGAGCAACCTCGCTGGCATGCGCCGCGCCCTCGCCGGCCTGTCGGTACGCCCGGATTATGTCCTCACTGACGGTTTCCGGGTGGACGGTCTGGGTGTACCCGGGTTGGCGGTGTGGAAAGGTGACCAGGTGGCCGCGTGCGTGGCCGCCGCGAGTGTGCTCGCCAAGGTCACCCGGGACCGCATCATGGTAGAGCTGGACAGGGAATTTCCGGCGTACGGGTTTGCTGTGCACAAGGGGTACGCCACCGCTGAGCACGCTGCGGCGCTGGATGCGCATGGTGCGTGCGAGCATCACCGTTTCTCGTACGCGAATGTCGCGGCGGTGGGCGTGGGTGGCGGCGCCGCGCGCGGTACGGTCGGCGTGGCGGCCGTTGCCGCGAGCGCCGGGCGGCTGCTCGTGGGCGAGAATGAGGACGGTAGGAAGGGCGGTTCGTGATGAGGGCCAGAGGCACAGCGCGATGAGCACTGAAGATCTCGAAAAGTACGAGACCGAGATGGAGCTGCAGCTCTACCGGGAGTACCGCGATATCGTCCGCCAGTTCTCCTACGTGGTGGAGACGGAGCGCCGCTTCTACCTCGCCAACCAGGTTGAACTGCATGTGCGCAACGTGGACGGCGAGGTCTACTTCGAGGTGGAGATGCACGACGCCTGGGTATGGGATATGTACCGTCCTGCCCGGTTCGTCAAGAACGTCCGGGTTATGACTTTCAAGGACGTGAACGTCGAGGAACTGGAAAAGCCGGACATCTCCCTGCCCGCCGAGGGCGGATTCGGGACCTGACCCGCGTTTTCCACAGGGCCCTGCGTCGTCCACAGATCACGGCGCAGGCCGGAGCGGCGTCCGCGCCGGCCGCCAGGCTGTCCGCATGCGCCTGCCCCCGACCCGCCGCCCCCGCCGCGCCACGTCACCGGCCCGCCCTCCGGGACGTGCCACATCACCAGCCGGCCGCCCGCGAGGTGCCGCCTTGCCGACCGGCTGCCGCCGCCGTGCCACTCCGCCGGCCGCTCGCC
>JAEZGP010000242.1 GCA_023437285.1 Actinomycetes bacterium
CCTCGTAGCCGTACGCGCGAATGATCCGGGGATCTTCGGAGAAGCTCTCGTACGTACGCCCCCAGCGGTCGTCTTTGACCACGGCGAGGGTCGGCGCGAACGCCCACTCCTGGCCGGTGGCGCGCCCCTGCTTGGCGGTGGCCGCCGCGATGTCCCGTACCAGACAGGGGTCGCCGGCGGCGCCGAGGCCGATGTTGTGCGGGAAGATCGTCGCGCCGTACACGTTGTTGTTGCCGTGCACGGCGTCGAGCCCGTAGATGATCGGGATGGCCAGCGGCGTGGTGAGCGCGGTGCGCTGGAACCCGTCGTACATGTCGGCCCAGCCCGTGGCCGAGTTGTTGCCCGGCGCCTCACCGCCGCCCGACAACAGCGAACCCAACCGGTACGTCGCGATATCCTGCTGGCTGACCAGCGCGTTCTTCGACGCCTGCGTCATCTGCCCGATCTTGTCGTCGAGGCTCATGCGCCCCAACAGGTCGGCCACCCGGGCACTCACGGACTGCGCCGGGTCCTGATAGGGCAGTCCAGCGGCGGCGTCCGCGGGCCGCGCGACAATCACCGCGAGTGCCGCGGCGGCAGCGGCGCTCACGGCGGCCAAACCGGCGAGTACGCGTCGAGACGAAGTCAGCACGCCCGAACTCCTTAACCGAAGGTGAGCCCGGGACGGTGGGCCCACCTGCGACGTAACCAGCCCTTTCCCACCCCGTCAACCAACCGCCATCAATACCTGAGCAACCCTCACACGATCCGCGCTGGCCGCCGCCCGCCCCGCCACCACCCAGGACCCCACCGAACATGGAAACTTCCCCACCTGCGGCCACCTCACCGAATCTCGGGGCCGACCGGCCCACCTCACCGGATCTTGGCGCCGACCGGCCCCACCCCACCGGATCTCGGGGCCGACCGGCCCCCACCCCACCGGATCTTGGCGGATAACGCGCGCCTTCCCGGTCGCCTCACCGGATCTTGGGGGCAAACCCCACTTATAAGTCGGATTTGGCCCCAAGATCTGCCGAACAGGGATCCGCAGTTGTCCACAGGGGGTAGTTGGTGGGGCACGGATCGGGGACAGTGCCGGGTGTGGTGGACCTGGACGAATTACTGAAGCGGCAGAGCGGAGTGATCAGCGTCCGGCAGGCGCTTCGATATGTGACCGAAGGCGTGATCGAAAGTCGGCTGCGGCATGGACGGTGGCTGCGCCCGCACCGGGGCGTCCTGGTGACGCACACCGGCGAGGTCACCCCCAGACAACGGCTGTGGATCGCGTCGCTGGCCGTGGGCGGTGACGAGCCGGCGCCCCTTGCCGGGCTGACCGCCCTGGTGGCGCACGGGTTGGAGTGGTACCAGCCGCCCACGATCTCCGTGCTGTTGCCCGCGGGAAAGCAGAACCGCCGGCCGCCGAAGGGGGTGACCGTGCGGCGGACCACCACGCTCGGGCCGCGCGACGTGTTCGCGCGGTCACGGCCGCCCCGGACCCGGCCGCCGCGGTCGGTCGTGGACGCGGCCGCGTGGGCGCGCAGCGACCGGGAGGCGCGGGGCATCATCGCTACCGCGTTCCAGCAGGGATTCGTACGGCTCGGCGACGTGCTCGACGCGGTCGCCCGGCAGCCGCGCGCACGACGACGTACGCTCACCGCCGCCACCGCCCGCGACGCGGCCGGCGGGGCCACGTCGCTCGGCGAACTGGACCTGCTGGACGTCATCCGGCGGGGCGGGCTGCCCGTACCGACGTTCCAGCACGGCCGCCGCGACGCCGACGGCCGGCAGCGCTACCTCGACGCCTACTACGAGGAGTACCAACTGCACCTGGAGATCGACGGTGCGCAGCACGACAATCCCACGCGGGCGTGGGAGGACATGGCACGGCACAACGCGCTCTGGCGGCCGGGCGATCGCGTGCTGCGGTTCCCCGCCTGGCTCGTGCGCGACCGGCCCGAGGTGGTGTTGGCCCAGCTACGGGCAGCGCTCCGCCAAGCGGGCTGGCGCGGGTAGCGGCGCGCTCCGCCAAGCGGGCTGACCCAGCTACGCGGCGCGCTCCGCGTGGCCGAGCGGGACGGCGGCGGCGGAGGCCGGGTTAGTGGCGGGCCAGGGCCAGCCAGTCGGTGGCGTCGACGTCCCGGCCGGGCTGCACCAGGAAGCGGTCGATCATCCCGGGTGCCGCCGCGGTGAGGTCCCACAGGGCGCCGTTGGGCAGGCGTACCCGGGCCAGGCGGCTGCCCTCGGCGTACGTCTCGCCGGGCAGTACGTGCCAGCGCAGCAGGCGGCCGGAGCCGCCGGGGATCGGGAACGCCAGCGGGACCGTACGGGCCGGAATGCGCGCGGCCTGGATGACGCGCGAGCCGCTGCGCTGCAACCAGCGGGCGGCCCCCCGGACGACGGCCAGGTCGGGCTCGGGGATGCGGCGCAGGGGGCGGCCCAGCTCTCGTTCCAGCCGCTCGGCGATGATCGGCATGCGGGAGCTGCCGCCGGCCAGCAGCACCGAGGACACCTCGCTCAGCGGTACGCCCAGCCTGGCCAGCAGGTCGGTGCAGCAGGCGATGGTACGGCCGATGTGCGGTGCGGTCAGGTGGGCGAACTCGGGCCTGGCCAGCTGGTACATCGGGGTGTTGGGCATGAGGAAGTCCTGCGCCACCGGCACGTCGGTGAGCTGGTGCTTGATGCGCTGGGCGAAATCGGCGATGGCCATGCTCAGCCGCAGCGACGCCGGGGCGGACGGGGTGGCGGCCATGGAGTTGCGCAGCGGGGTGAGCCACTGGTCGCTCTCGTGACGGATGCGGCTGGACAGCAGCGCGTCGATGTCGCGGCCGCCGCAGTCGTCGAGGGCGGCGTGGCCGAGCACCTCGTGCCAGGTCTCGCCGAGCCGGACCAGCGCCGCGTCGAACGTGCCGCCGCCCAGGTCATACACGAGGACCAGTTCGCCGCCGTGCTGCCCGCTGTCGGAGGCGAACGCCGCGGCGGCGGGCTCGGGCACCAGTTCGACGGCCACGAAACCGGCGGCCTCGGCCGCGGCGGTCATGCGCGCGCGGCGCGGGTCGCCGTGGACGTAGCTGGCGGGCACGGTGAGCACGGCCCGGTCGATGACGGCGCCGAGCTGGCGCTGAGCCTCCGCCTTGAGGGCGGACAGCACGGTAACGACCAGCTCGCTGGGGCGAAACCAGCGGTGCCCGAGCAGGACCGGGGTGTCCACGGCGAGGCCCCGCTTGAACTCCGCCCAGTACGTGGTGGGGTCGGTGCGCTTGCGCCGGTCGGCGAGCGTACCGACGAGCAGTTGCTGGCCATCCCAGCAGACCGCCGAGGGCCACAGGAAGCCGCCGCTGGCCGGCTCGGTGACCAGCCAGGCGTCGTCGTCCACGACGACCGAGGCGGCCGAGGTGGTCGTACCGAAGTCGATGACGAGGATCGGGGCGTTCATCGGTCAGATCTCCCAGACATCCACCCGACTCCGTTCGCCGAGATCCCAGCTGGCCAGCAGGTGGCGGCCGTCCGCGCTGAAGGCCGTCCGGACCGCCCGCGCCTGTGGCTGCGCCGTGCGGAACAGCTCCCGGTCGGTGGTGGCCTCGCGCAGCGTCACGATGCCGTTGTCGCCGATCGCGCGCAGGCGCCCGTCCGGGCTGTCCACTTTGACGGCGAAGCCGTCGCGCATGCTGCGCGCGTGGAAGCCGGGGTGACGGCGCTGCCAGTCCGAGTCGGTCAGCTTCTCGATCCGGGCGCCGGTCCGCAGGTCCCACATCGTTGTGACCGTGCGCTGGTAGCGACCCGCGGAGACCTTGCCCTGGCCCTCGGCCGTCAGCCGCCACAGCGCCTCGTTGACCAGGACCTTGTGCGGGCCGCCGCCGTCCTGGAAGCGGCTCAGCGACCGGCCGGACTCGACGTCCCAGGTCGAGAACCGCCCCTCGTCGTCCCACACGACGAGGGCCAGCCGCCCGTCCGGGCCGACGTACGCGCGGCCCTGGTACGGCCGGCCGTCGCCCGGCTCGGGACGGAACCGGCCGGTCTCGGCGCCGTCCGCGATCTGATGGAACCGGAGTTCGCCGGTGGTCTCGACACACTCCACGAGGACGCGTCCGTCGGGGCTGAGCAGCCACGCGCCGGCCGCCGACAGCTCGTACGCCTTGGCGGGTGGGTCGTCGGCGAGCGCGGCGCTGGACTTGGACGCGGCGGCGACCAGCGTCGTCTCCACCACCTGGCCGGTGCGTACGCGCTGGTCGAGCAGGGTGCCCTCGTGTACGGCGGTGAGGTCGAAGACCCGGTCGTCGAGCGTGCCGATCTGGGCCAGCCGCGCACCGGCCGGGTACGCCTCGCCTTCGGCGACGAGCCAGCGCAGCAGCCGTGCCCGCCCGCCCGGGATCTCCCACGCGAGCGGCTCGACCCGCCATTTGGGCAGCTCGGCGGGGACGACGCGGGCGGCGGCCGACATGGCCCACGTGGCCGCGCCGCGCACGACGGCCAGTTCGGGCTCGACGGGGCAGCGCACCGGGAGGGACAGCGCACTGTGGAGGAACGGGGCGACGACGGGCATCCGGGCGGCGCCGCCCACCGCGATCACGCCGGCGAGCTCCTCCTGGGCCACGCCGGCCCGGGAGACGAGGGCTCGGCAGGTGGTGATGATCCAACGCAGGCTGGGGTCGACAACGGCCTCCAGCCAGCCGCGGTTGAGCCGGAACGGCGGGGCCAGCGGGGTGAGGTGGTCCTCCACCTCGACGGAGTCGCTGAGCTGGTGTTTGAGGCGCCGGACGAAGTCCACGGCCTCGTAGTACGCGCGCAGGCCGGCGTCGCCCTCGGCGCGCAGCAGCGGCTCGAGCCACGCCTGCCCGTCCACGCGCAGCCCGTTGATGAGGTGGGCGTCGAGTTCCCGCCCGGCCGCCGAGGTCTCCGACTCCAGCGGGATCACCTCGTCGCCCTGGCGTCGCGCGAGCGTCACGCACCACGTGCTGCCGAGATCGCAGACGAAGACGAGGGCGCCGTCGGGCACGACGGCCGCGCTCTCCGGATCGAGTACGGCGCACACCGCGTCGGTCACGAGTTCCACGTCGCGGAAGCCGGCCTCCTCGCCGATGGCGATGAGCTGCTCGCGCCGCGGGTCGGGCACCTGGTAGCCGGCCGGCACGGTGAGCGTAAGTCGGTCGACCTGCCCGCCGTAGAACCGCTCGGCGTCACCTTTGATCGCGACCAGGTACGCGACGAGCGCCTCCCTGCCGGTGATCTCCAGGTCGCCGAGCCAGATGGAGGCGTCGGCGTCGACCGCGCGGCGCGGCCCGTCCACGTACCGGCGCGGCAGCGACCGCTTGCGCCGCTCGGCGACCGTACCGATGACAAAGCCGTCGCCGTCGAGGCATACGGACGACGGCCACCTGGCCTGTCCGCTCGCCGGTTCCTTGACCAGTCGTACCTGGTTACCGAGGACCAGCGCCGCTGCCGTCCCGGAGGTACCGAAGTCGACAACCAAGATGGGCTCAGTCATCGCCACCTCCCGTCGCCGTCACCCCCAGAGTGTTCCGTGGCGAGCGGGTGGCGTCTACCTGTGTTAACAGGCACGCAACAACATCGCACAAGTCGAAACGGACCGATGCCGGTACCGCTACGTTGGGCGATCACATCATCACCCAACCGTCCACAGTCACCTGTTCGACATCTTCGGATGACCCATCGCTGCCCCGCTGTCCGTATCATGCCGAGGATGCGCCCTCCGTCCCGTCCGCTGTCGCATCGCTCGGGCAATCATCGGGACACCCGCCGCCGCCTGCCGGAGCGCCTCCGCCCAGCCGCGATCGCCGTACCACCCCGGATCCGCGAGCTGGCGGACACGTCGGGATGGTCCATCCGCACCAAGATCATCGGCGCGCTCGCTACGCCGCTGATCGCCCTGACGGTGCTGTGGCTGATCGCCACGTTCGCGTTCACCGGGCCAGCCCTGGACGCCAACCGGCGGGAGGCGTTCACCGCGAACGTCGGGGCGCCCGCCGCCGCGCTCGTCGGCGACCTGCAGGCCGAGCGCCGCCTTTCCGTGGCGTACCTGGCCGGCGGCGCCGAGAACGCCGGGCCCCTCAGCGCGCAGCGCGAACGCACCGACGAGGCGATCGCCGCGCTGCGCGCCGGGGCCATCGGCGCCCGGGCCGAGGACGTGGCCGCCGCCGGGGCCGCCACCGCCGTGCAGACGCTGCTCAGCTCGCTGGACTCGTTGCGGCCCGGCCGGGAGAGCATCGACCGGCGCGGCATCGACCGTACGGAAGCGCTCCGGGTCTACGGCGAGATCGTCGACGCGAGCCTGCGCGTCGCGACGCCGGTCACCGCGCCGGGCGACCCCGGACACGCCCGCACGGCGCAGGCCGTCGCGGCGCTCGACCGCGCCAACGAGGTGCGCAGCCAGGAGGACGCTCTCCTGCACGGCCTCGGCGCCACTGGCACCCTCAGTGCCGCCGCCCGCGACGAGCTGATCGGCCTCATCGGCGCCCGCCGCTATCTCGCCGCGAGCGCCGAGGCCGGGCTGGACCCCGCGGCCCGGGCCCGGTTGCAGGAACTCACCGACGCGCCGGCCGCCCGCCAACTGGCGGCCATCGAGGACAACATCCTGGCCTCGCCCGCCCGCGACCGGCCCACCACCGTGTCCCTGGCGTCGTGGCGCGCCTCCTACGACGAGGCGTCCGCCCAACTGCACGCCTTCGCCCGCGAGCTCGCCGCCGCGCCGGTCGCCGCCGACGAGTCGGCCGCGACGACGTCCGTGGTACAGGCCATCCTCATCGGCGTACTCGGCCTGCTCGCGATCATCGCCTCGATCATCATCTCGATCCAGTTCGGCCGCTCCCTCATCGGCCGCCTCAACGCCCTGCGGGCCTCGGCACTGGACCTCGCCGAGGACCGGCTGCCGGCCGTCATCGGCCGGCTGCGCGCGGGCGAAGAGGTGGACGTCGACGCGGAAACGCCGGCCCTGCGCTACGGCGACGACGAGATCGGGCACGTGGGCGACGCGTTCGCCGAGGTGCAGCGCACCGCTATCGACTCGGCCGTACAGGAGGCGCGGCTGCGCGCCGGCCTCAACGAGGTCTTCGTCAACATCGCCCGGCGCAGCCAGACGCTGCTGCACCGCCAGCTCGACCTGCTCGACCAGATGGAGCGGCGGGCCACCGACCCCGACGAGATGGAGGCGCTGTTCCGCGTCGACCACCTCGCGACCCGGATGCGCCGCCACGCCGAGGACCTGGTCATCCTCGCCGGCGCGACCCCGGGGCGCGGCTGGCGCAGCCCGGTCCCGCTGGTGGACGTGCTGCGTGGCGCGGTCTCCGAGGTCGAGGACTACGACCGGGTCACCATCACGCCGGTCCCCCAGGCGGCCCTGCACGGCCGCTACGTGGGCGACGTGATGCACCTGTTCGCCGAGCTGATCGAGAACGCCACGGCGTTCTCCCCACCGCGTACGCACGTGCGACTGTCGGCCCAGCTGGTGCCCAAGGGCCTCGCCGTCGACATCGAGGACCGTGGGCTCGGCATGACCACGGAGGACATCGAGGCGGCCAACCGCCGCCTCGCCGAGCCGCCGGACTTCGACCCGGCCAGCAGCGAGCGGCTCGGCCTGTTCGTGGTGGCCCGCCTGGCCGACCGGCACGGCATCCGGGTGCAGCTGCGTCCGTCGCCGTACGGGGGTGTCACCGCGGTGGTCCTGCTGCCCCCCGCGCTGCTCGCCACGGCGAAGGGCGAGCTCACCTCGCCGCCCGACGACGAGCCGCCGCCGGAGCGGCCCACGAGCAGGCGGGAGCCGGCACCACAGCGACGCGAGCCGCTGGCCCGCCGGGTCCCGTC
>JAEZGP010000265.1 GCA_023437285.1 Actinomycetes bacterium
CGGGCGGGGCGTGGCGCGGGCCGCCACCCGTACCCTGGCCGCGGCCGCGTTCGCCGCCGGCCTGTTCCGGCTGGAACTGCGTACGGCCTGGGAGAACACGGCGAGCCAGCGGGTGGCGCTAGCCGCCGGCTTCGCCCGGGAGGCGGTGGCCCGCGCGGCCGGCGTGGGCCGCGACGGCGGCCGGTACGACCAGATCGTGTGGGTACGCCTGGCCGGCGACCCGGGTACGCCCATCCCGCGCCTGCTGCCAGACCTACCGGCCCCCGGCGCTCCGGCCCCCGGCGCTCCGGCTCCCGGCACTCCCGGCGCTCTGGCTCCCGCTCCCGGCGGTCCGGCTCCGGCTCCGGGTCTCAGCCCCGCTCCCGGCGATCGTTTCCTGACCGATGGCGTGGTGTGCCTGCGGCCGTTGGGGCCCGCCGACGCGGCCGACACGTACGCCCTGCGCCGCGAACCCGACGTGTACGCCCGCGCGGTGCCATCCGTGCCGCCCAGCGCCGAGGACGTGACCCAACAGTGCGAGCGGGCCGACGCCCGGTGGCTGGCCGGTGAGACGGCCGCGTTCACCATGCGCGCCGCCGCCTCCGGCGCGTACCTGGGTGAGATCTCGCTGTTCTACCAGGAGCCGAGCACCGGTCAGGCCATGGTCGGCTACAGCGTGGCGGCTCCCGCGCGGGGCCACGGCTACGCGACCCGCGCCGTGCGGCTGCTGGCCGCCTGGGCGTTCGAGCGGGCCGGGATCGCGCGGCTCATCGCCGGCACGGCGCCGGACAACGTCGGCTCACAACGGGTGCTGGAGCGGGCGGGTTTCCGCCGGGAGGGGTTTCAGCGCTCCCGTCTGCCGGGTGCCCCTGGGCAGCCCCGGGTGGACGACATCCTGTACGCCCTGCTCCCGGACGACCCGACCGCGTCCTGACCCCGCCGCACGACGCCAGCGGCCCGGCGGGGTTGCCGGGCTCGCTGGCTGATATTGCCGTGCTATCGACTGACGCCGGTCCACTCGCTGAGGCTGATGACCCCGTAGTCGTAGCCCTTGCGGCGCCGGTAGACGACGCTCGGGCGGCTGGTCTCCTTGTCGAAGAACAGGTAGAAGTCGTGACCCACGAGTTCCATCTCGAAGAGGGCGTCGTCAATTGTCATCGGCTCGGCGGGATGCACCTTCTCCCGCGCGATGTGCCACGGCTGGTTGTCGACTTCCTGCTCATCCACGGGTTCAGCGAGGTCCGTGTTGGCCGCCGCGTTCGGCGTGGCGAACAGGTCTCCCGTGACGTCACCGGCGAGCGGTGCCGTGGCCTCCGCGACGGAGACCGGGGCCCGCCGGCCTCGGTGCACGCGCCGCCGGTCGGCGGCCCGGCGCATCCGGCCCTCCAGTTTGGAGACGGCGTTGTCGAGCGCGGTGTAGAAGTCCGCCGCGCTGGCCTCGGCCCGAATGACCGGACCGCGCGACAAACACGTGATCTCCACCCGTTGGCAGTTGTCGGACTGACGGGGGTTGCGCTCGTGAAAGAGCTCCACCTCGGTCCGGATGATCTTCTGGTCGTACCGCTCGATCTTGTGCAGCTTGTCCGCGACATGCTGCCGGTAGTGATCGGGCACCTCGACATTCAGACCCTTGACGACAATGTCCACGCCTGACCTCCCCCTGCGTTCTGTTCATGCCCGGATGGCACCGGGCGGGGCATGCGGTATGGGAATCGCCTGCGGCCCGGCGCCTCCCCGCCTGGCCGCGTCGAGAAGGTGGACGGGCACCTGCTCTGTTGAACACTGCCCGTGGTCATCGACGCTAACCCTTCATCGGCCGCTAGTCACCCCTCCCACCAAAACGATTTGCCGGAGATCCTCACATTGACCGCGAAAGTGGGAATGAGCTGTGAAGTGTCCAGCATTGCGACTATCCGAGCGGCCGCCCGGTAGCGTGATCAACAGGTTGCGCGGGCTGCTCCCGACCGGCTCACCCGCCGACGTGGGTTCCCGCGCCGCCGGCTCGCCCACCGGGACCGGCTCACCCACCGCGGCCGACTCACCCAATGCGGCCGGCTCGCCC
Organism: Actinomycetes bacterium; assembly: GCA_023437285.1. Taxonomy (GTDB): domain Bacteria; phylum Actinomycetota; class Actinomycetes; order Mycobacteriales; family Micromonosporaceae; genus Luedemannella. The sequence continues at coordinate 2,042 of JAEZGP010000265.1, forward strand.
AATGCGGCCGGCTCACCCACCGCGGCCGGATGGCGCAGGCGGGTCACGGCCACCGAGGCGGCCCACGCCACCGGCAGGCCGACCGTCGCCAGAAGCTGAGATACCGCGGCCACGGTGGCGCCCGTCGTGATGACGTCATCGACCACCACTACCCGGGCCCCGCGCGGCACGCTGCCGCCGGGACGCCCCCGGGGCGCGAACGCGTCCCGGGCCGCCCGAGCGCGTCCCGCCCGGTCCAGCTCCGTCGAGTCGGCGCGCGGCCGTGCGCGTACCGGTCTCATCACCGTCACCCGCCAGCCCGCGCGCCGCAGCGCCCGCGCGGCACCACCGACCAGCCACGCCATGTGATCTCCACCGCGCCGCCGGACCGCGGCCGCCGTCGTCGGCACCGCGACCAGAACCAGGTGCTGGCAGCCGGCCGGCGCCCCGGTGGCTACCGCCCGGGCCAACGCGTGCCCGAGCGGCCCGGCGAGCGAGCGCTCCCCGCGCTCCTTGAACGCGAGCAGCAGTTCCCGCGCCGGGCCTTCGTAGGGGGCG
>JAEZGP010000273.1 GCA_023437285.1 Actinomycetes bacterium
CCCCCCCCCCCCCCCCCCGGCCGTGGCCAGGTAGTGTCGGCGGCGTCGGCCCGCCGCGTACTGGGAGGAAGTCATGTCCGTTGATTTCGAGGCGGCGCGCCTTGCCTCCGGTAGCCCGGCGGACGTCGCCACGGCCACGCAGGCGGCGATCTCGACCGCCCGGGGCGGCATCGAGCGGTTCACGAAGGCCACCGGCGAGCCCGTCGAGCTGCTGGACATCTTCGACGAGGCCAACGCGGCGCTGGGCAACCTGCGCGAGCTGGCCGGCCTGATCGCCAAGACGCACCCGGACAAGGCCATGCGCGACGCCGGCGACGCGGCCGAGCAGGAGCTGGACAAGGTCGCCACGGACATCTCGCTCGACCGCGACGTCTACGACGCGCTGGCCGCCATCGACGTGAGCGGCCTCGACGCCGCGACCCGGCACTGGGTGGCCAAGACCCTGCGCGAGTTCCGGCGTGCCGGTGTCGACCGCGACGACGCCACCCGCGCCCGCATCCGCGAGCTGCAGGAGGAGCTCGTCGGCATCGGGCAGGACTTCGACCGCAACATCCGCACCGACACCCGTACGGCCGCCCTGCCGCCGAGCGCCCTGGCCGGCCTGCCCGACGACTACGTGCGCGCCCACCCGCCCGGCGAGGACGGCCTGGTGCGCATCACCACCGACTACCCGGACGTCATTCCGCTGCTGACGTACGCGACGGACGCGACGGCGCGCGAGCAGTTGTGGCGGCTGTTCCAGCTGCGCGGGCACCCGAACAACATCGAGGTGCTCGACCGGCTGATCGAGCGTCGCCACGACCTGGCCACCCTGCTGGGCTACCCCAGCTGGGCGCAGTACGTCACCGAGAACAAGATGATCGGCAGCGCGGACGCGGCCGGCGACTTCATCAACCGCATCGCGGCCGCGGCCGCCGACCGGCTGCGCGCCGACCTCGCCACGCTGCTCGAGCGCAAGCGGGCCGACGACCCGACGGCGAGCGCGGTCGACCCGTGGGACAACTCGTTCCTCCAGGACCGGGTCAAGGCCGAGCGGTTCGCCTTCGACTCGCAGTCGATGCGGCCCTATTTCGAGTACGACCGGGTGAAGGCCGGCCTGATGGACCTCACCGAGCGGCTGTTCGGGGTGTCGTTCACGCGCCGCGAGGACGCCCCCGTGTGGCACCCGGACGTGGAGGCCTACGACGTGGCCCAAGGCGGCGAGCTGATCGGGCGCATCTTCCTCGACATGCACCCGCGCGCCGACAAGTACAACCACGCGGCCATGTTCACCATGGTCAACGGCAAGGCGGGGGTACGCATCCCGGAGTGCGCGCTGGTGTGCAACCTGCCCAAGCCCGGGGCCGAGCCGGCGCTGTTGCAGCACGACGAGGTGAGCACCTTCTTCCACGAGTTCGGCCACCTCCTGCACCACGTCTTCGCCGGGCACGCCCGCTGGTCGGGCGTGGGCGGCATCAGCACCGAGTGGGACTTCGTGGAGGCCCCGTCGCAGTTGCTGGAGGAGTGGACCTTCGACGCGCCGACGCTGGCCACGTTCGCCGTACACCACGAGACGGGCGAGCCCATCCCGGCCGAGCTGGTGGCGAAGCTGCGCGCCGCCGAGGAGTTCGGCAAGGGCATCTTCGTGCGCCAGCAGATGTTTTACGCGGCCCTGAGCCTGGAGCTGTACCGGCGCGACCCGGACACCTTCGACGTTGCGGAACTCAAGCGGGACCTGCAGACCCGCTACGCCCCATTCCCCGAGGTGCCGGGCACCTGGTTCCACCTGTCGTTCGGCCACCTCGACGGGTACTCGGCGGCCTATTACACGTACATGTGGTCGTTGGTGATCGCGAAGGACCTGTTCACCGTGTTCAAGCGGGAGGGTTTGCTGGACGAGGCGACGGCCGCGCGGTACCGCGACGCGGTGCTCACCCCGGGCGGGTCGGCGCCGGCCGCCGAACTGGTCCACAACTTCCTGGGCCGGGACTACACGTTCGATGCCTATCAGGCCTGGTTGAACAGCTGAGGCGTTGACCGTACTCGATTTATTTGTTTAGACTCCCGACCAAAGGGCGGACCGACCCCTCGGAGATTGCGGGGCGCCCACCGCGGTGGGCGCCCCGCACGCACGTCAGGAGGTCTCGCCGGCCACGCTGAACGAGCGCAGCCGGTTGATGGCCAGCAGCGTGCCACCCACCAGGAAGACGCCCGACATGATCAGGGCCGCGGGCAGCCCCACGGTGGCGCTCAGGATGGGCAGTTCGGAGAACCGGTCCGCCACCGTGACGACGTACTGGCTGATGGACAGCACGCGGGTGCCCTCCAGCGCGTTGGCGAGGATGCCCTCCCAGAGCAGCACGTAGATCAGGCCCAGCAGCACCGGCCGTCGGGTGAGCATGCTCATCGCCACGAACAGCCCGGCGTACGCGGCGGAGCCCACCAGGGCACCCACGGCCAGGCCGACGCCGACTGACGCCGTACCCGTCAGCAGGCCGGCCACCGCGAAGGCCGGGGCGACCGTCACGGCCGTGGCCACGATGGCCACGACCAGCTTCGACAGGATGATCTCGGTACGTGACAGCGGCTTGGACAGGATGTGCGTGATGGTGCCGTCCTCGATCTCGGCGCCGAGCACGCCCGTACCGATGATGAGCGCCATGAGCGGCAGCGTGACGCTGAGGCCCAGGCCGCCGAGGACCGAGTCGACCCACTGCTCGGGGTCGACGCCCATCGCGCGGCAGAGCGCCGCCAGGCCGACGACGAGCAGCGGCAACGGCAGCAGCAACAGGAACCGCTTCCGCCCGAACAGCGCTCGCAGCGTAATCGACGCAATTGTCATGTTCATGAGGCCACCAGGTAGGAAAAGACGCTTTCGAGCGATTCGTCGGCGGGCAGGACGCGGGTCACCCGTACCCCGGCCGAGGTCGCGATCTTCGGCAGCGACCGGGTGAACGTGCCGTAGTCGCCCGCCCGCACCGTGAGCCCGGCCTTGTCCAGTTCCACGCCGGCCACCGACGCGTCGCACATCAGGGCCACGGCCAGCTTCCGGTCGTCGCTGGAGTGGATGGTGAACACGTGCGGCCGGTTCGTCATGAGCCGGCGGATCGTCCGGAAGTCGCCCGACGCGGCGAGCCGGCCCGCGACGATCACCTGCACGGTCCCGGAGACCTGCTCGACCTCCTCCAGGATGTGCGAGCTGAACAGGATCGTGCGTCCCTCGCGGCCCAGCTTGTCGAGCATGTCCATCATGTGCAGCCGCTGGCGCGGGTCCATGCCGTTGAACGGCTCGTCCAGCAGCAGTACGGCCGGGTCGTGCACCAGCGCGGCCGCGACCCGGGTGCGCTGGCGCATGCCCTTCGAGTACGTCTCGATGCGCCGGTCCTGCGCGTCGGTCATCTCGACCAACGAGATCGCCCGAGCGGCCGCGGCCTTCGGGTCGGGCAGCTTGTGCAGCTTGGCGCTGGCCTCCACGAACTGGCGCGCGGTGAGGAAGCCGTGGGCGGCCTCGCGCTCGCTGACCAGGCCGAGGTGCCGGTACACGTCGGGATTGCGCCAGGTCGGCGTGCCGCCGACCTCGACCGTGCCCCGCGACGGGGCCAGGAAGCCGGCCATCATGTGCAGCAGCGTGGTCTTGCCGGCGCCGTTGGGGCCCAGCAGGCCGGTGACCCCCGGGCCCAGCGTCATGGTGACGTCGTTGACGGCCACCACGTTGCCGTACCAGCAGGAGACGTTGGCGAGCTCCACCTTGATCTCGGTCATTTCTCCACCTCGCTTCGCTCGGAGTCGAAACGACTCGGACCTGAGCTGATGATCGGCTCGCTCATCGGGCCACCTTCCGGTAGCGCAGCAGGAGCAGCAGGACGCAGCTGGCGATCGCGATCAGCGTGGTGAGCGCGTAGACCGGGCCGAAATCGCCGATGTCGGTGAGGTCGTCGCCGGTGATCCAGCCGTTGGTCATGAGGACCAGCGTGACCGGGTTGACGAGGCCGGCGAGCTGCCTGACCGTTCCGCCGCCGATGGCCTGGAGTACGCCGAAGACGGGCGTGGTCACCAGGAACGCCACCACGATGAGCGCGGCGGTCACCGCGCGGCGGCCGGCCAGCGACGCGATGAGGATCGAGATGGCCCCGAAGAGCAGCGCGAACAGCGCCGAGGCGAGCAGGCCCTGGCTGTACTCGATGGCCTCGTCCCAGACGGCGCTGAAGCCCTTCACGGAGAAGGCGCCGCCGACGAACATCAGCGTCTGCGGGACCGCCAGCAGCAGCCAGGTGGCGGAGACCATCCCGGCGAGCTTGCCGAACGCGTAGTCGCTGCGGCCGATCGGCCGGGAGAAATACAGCGGCAGGACGCCGCTGCGCAGGTCGCGCGACACCAGTTCCGGGGCGGTGGCCGCGCAGAACAGGATGAGCAGGAAGCTGAGCTGACCGGCGAACTCGGCGTAGCCGATGACCGGCGTGCCGCTCTGGGCGCGCACCGCCGTGACGATCGCGGCGACGAGCAGCAGGATGCCCTCGGCCAACCACGGGAAGATCTTGGCCTTGGGTCCCCGGCCCAGGCCCAGCGCGGTGCGCAGGCTGTGCACATACAGGGACCGGGCCGCGTACGCGCGACCGAGCCGGGCGCCGGTGTAGCGCTGGTAGCCGATGTCATGGATGACGCCGGCGGGCTGCTTCTCAACCGACATGGGCGGGCTCCCCGGCGGTGTCGCGGAACAGGTCGGAAACGTGGTGGCGACGCTGGTCGAGGCGGTGCAGCGGCAGCTCCAGCTCGGCGATCGCGGCGAGCACCGCGTCGTAGGTCTCGTCGCCGGCCAGCGGGACCAGCACGTCGCGGCCCTCGGTGCGCGCGTCGAGGCCCTGCGCGGACAGCCGCGCCGCGAGCGCGTCGACGCCCTCGGTGACTTCGATGGCGAGCACGTCGCTGGCCTTCGTCATGGCGGAGATGTTGGCGGCGCGCAGCAGCTTGCCGCCGTCGATGGCCACGAGGGTGTCGCAGATGCGCTCCACCTCGCCGAGCAGGTGCGAGCAGACGACCAGCGAGATGCCGAACTCCCTGCCGATGCGGTCGATGAGGTTCAGCATGGCGTCGCGGCCGGCCGGGTCGAGCCCGTTCGTGGGCTCGTCGAGCAGCAGCAGGTCCGGGTCGTGCACGAGGGCCTGGGCGAGCTTGACGCGCTGCTTCATGCCGGTCGAATAGCCGCCGATCGCGCGGTAGCGCTCCTCGTAGAGGCCGACGTGGCGCAGGGTCTCCGACGCGCGCTCGCGGGCCGCCGGGCGGGGCAGCCCGGACATGCGCGCCATGTGGGTCACGAACTCGGCGGCGGCCAGGTCCGGCGGCAGGCAGTCGTGCTCGGGCATGTAGCCCACCCGGGCGCGGACCTGCTCCGAATCGGTGGTCGGGTCGATGCCGAGCACGCTCACCTGCCCGCTGGTGGGCGGCAGGAGGCCGAGAAGGATCTTGATGAGGGTCGACTTTCCGGCGCCGTTGGCGCCGACGAGCCCGATCACGCCGGGCTGGACGTCGACCGTGAGGTCGCTCAGGGCGGTGACCCCGTTCGGGTACCGCTTGGTGAGCGCCTGTGTCGCGATGAGGGTCACCGGCATACCGTAGTGGCCCGCCGCCACCTCGAACTACCCGGCCGATCCCCCGTATTTCCTGCTCGAATCCCGTAGGGGTCGGCGATGTCCGACCGTCGCGATCCGTTAGCCGAACGGGGCACAACGGCCCGTTGCGTCCGTCAGCCGACTGAACGCCCGGGTGTGTGTCGTTAGCATGCCCGGCGCACCTACCTACCGCCCGGTGACGCGTGGCGGGCCGCGAGAAGGAAGGAACCGGCACGAAATGAGCCGACTCAGTGTGCCGCCCCGGCGGGCGTTCGGACGGCGGATCAGCGCCGCTGCGCTGGCCTTCGTACTCGCGACGCTCACGAGCCTGAGCGTGTCGGCGCCGGCCCGCGCCGCCGACGGCGAGGCGACCGAGCAGGACGTCTACGAGACCCTCGAAATCGGCGACGTACCGATCCACTTCGAGATTCTCGTGGACACGTCGGCCGCCATGTTCAAGGGCAGCCGGTTCAACAGCGCCCGCGCGTCGCTGCTTGCCCTGATCGGCGCCCTCGCCCCCAACGACACGATGACCATCACGAATTTCGCCGACGCGCCCAGCGACTGCTACTCCGGTGAGCGGGTCGACCCGCAGGACATGATCTCCTGCCTGCCCGCCGAGGAGACGGGCGAGTCGTCCAACCTGGCCCGCCCGATGCTCACGGCGTTCAGCGACATGCGCGAGGAGAAGGCGCCCGTGTCGGCGCTCATCGTCATGAGCGACATCGACCGCAAGTCCGGTGACCTCACCGACCGCAGCGATCCGCTGTGGAAGCGGCTGAAGCCGGCGTCCAACGTGCCGGGACTGCGGGTCTTCGGGTCCACCGCGGGTGGCGTGTCGAGCACCCGGGCGCTGCGGTCGGTCTTCGACAAGGTCGAGACGATCAACATCACCAAGACCGACCAGGCGAAGAAGCTCTACAACAGGCTCCGTTCCGACCTGCAGGTGGCCCGGCTGCGGACCGTACTCAAGCCGGACCTGGCGGCGGCGGTCTCGTTGACCTGGGACCACTCGCTGGACGGGGTCGACCCGTCCACCGGCAACGCGTCGCAGATGATCACCCTGCAGTCGAAGACGGCGAACCTGCCGCTCATTCTGACCGGCGTAACCCTGGAACGCGTCGAGGGAGACGAGAGCGTCACGGTGGCGAAGCTGCCGGACCGCATCGAACTCGTCCCGAACACGCCGGCCTACTACTACGTGCAGTTCGAGTGGCCCACGAAGCCCTGGTTCCGGTTGTCGTCGGAGAAGATGGCCGTCCACGCCACCTTCGCGCTGAAGGCGGAGGTCAGCTCGCCCTGGGACGCGGTGCTGGCCAAGCATCACCTCAAGCGCGCGACGAAGCTGGAGGGCCCGCAGACGATCGCCGTCAACGGGGAGACGACGCTCAACCCGCCGTACTTCCAGATGGTGCTGCTGGTCATCGGCGCGGCGACGCTCGTGCTGCTGCTGGTCGTGGTGATCCGCAAGCTCGGCGACTGGCGCGGCGCGCACCGGCGGGCCTGAACCGGGCCCGCCGGTGCGGCGGTGCTATTTGTCCTGCTTCCAGGAGAGCGGACCCGGCAGGTCGACGCGGTGCGCGCGGGTCTTGGAGTTCCACGACCAGCGGCCGATCTTGAAGGTCCACGAGGAGAGACCGTTCTTGGTGAAGTTCAACCGCAGTGGACCCAGCCGCCACACCTTGCGGAGAATGATGCCCATCGCGGGCGCCCCTTTCGTCGAGCACTCGGAGTAAATCGATGAATACCCGGTGGGCGGGGATCGCCAAACCGGTCACTACACACTGTGGACCACCATGGCAAGCCGCGCCATGGTGGTCCACACTGTAGATGATCAAACAGCGAGCAGGTTGCCCTCCGGAACCGTGACGGGCGAGGGCACGGTCCGCGCCAATTCCTCGTTGAACGACGGCGCCTCGGCCCGCGCCGTGTCGTACGCCCGCACGACGTGGCGGGCGATCGTCGGCCAGCCGTAGCGGGCCACCACCATGGCCTTGGCCCGCCGCGCGACCCGCTTGGCGAAGCCCTGGTCGCCCAGCAGCGAACTGACCGCCTCGGCCAGGCCGCCCGGGTCGCTGGCCGGGAACGTCACGCCCGTCACGCCCGGCTCCACGATCTCGGCGAGCCCGCCGGTGCGCGCCACGGCCAGCGGGGCCCCGGCCGCCGCGGCCTCCAGCGCCACCATGCCGAACGGCTCGTAGATGCTCGGCACCACCATCGCGTCGGTCGCCGCGAGCACGGCGGGCAGGTCGGCGCCGAGGAAGCCGGTGAAGCTCACCGCCCGCTGCAGGCGCAGCTTCCGGGTGGCGTCAACCAGCTCGGCCTTGTGCGGGCCGTCGCCGGCGATCACCAGGCGCATGCCGGGGTGCCGGGCCCGCAGCTCCGGCAGGGCGCTCACCAGGTGCTGCACGCCCTTCTCGTAGACCAGGCGGCCGGCGAAGCCGAGCAGCGGGCCCTCGCCCGCGAACCGGGTCCGCGCGGCCGCGACCGCGTTGGGCGTCGTGCGCCACACCGAGCTGTCCACGCCGTTGGGCACCACGTCCACCCGCGAGGCCGGCAGGTCCAGCAGCCGGGTGACCTCCCAGCGCATGTACTCCGAGCAGACCAGCACCCGGCACGCCTCCCGGGCCAGCCACACCTCGACCGAGTGGATCGTCTTGTTCATCTCGCCCGGCAGCCAGCCCTGATGGCGGCCGGCCTCGGTGGCGTGGATCGTCGCCACGAGGGGGATGCCCAGGTGCTCCTTGAGCGTGACGGCCGTGTGCGTCACCAGCCAGTCGTGGGCGTGGATCACGTCGTACTCGCCGGTCGCGGCGGCGTGCAGCGCGGCGCGGGTCAGCGAGTGGTTGAACGCCATCGTCCACGCGAGCAGGCCGGAGGTGACGAGCGGGAACGCCGGCGGGTCCGCGGCGGCGCGGACGATGCGTACGCCCTCGGCGTACTCCTCGCGCGGGGCTCCGGGGGCGTTGCGGGTCACGACGGTGACCTCGTGACCGGCGGCGGCCAGCGACGTCGCCAGCGCGTGCACGTGCCGGCCGAGCCCGCCGACGACGACGGGCGGATACTCCCAGGACAGCATCAGCACCCGGCGGGGTGACGATGTGGCGGGCGTCGGTGCGATTCGTGAGCTTTCGGGCACGGTCGCTCCCCCTTTCTCCCCAAGACCTTCCGATAGGCGTGCGCCATCGGACACCCCTGAGCTGGGGTGCCGTCGACCTACCGGGATGCGGTCCATTGTGTCGAAGGGCTGTTACCTGCGAGAACATGCGGATTTCCGCTGTGTTACTTCGCCACCGACATCTGGTAAACGCGTTCCAGTTCCGCGACCGACCAGGCCTGGAACGGGCATCCTGTCGCCGCGTGCGGCGCGTCGCCGTCGGCGGTCTCGCTCACCGACCCCACGCCCCACTCGGGCAGGTGCGCGACCAGCCCGTCGAGCGCCCCTGCCGGGTCGAGCCCGACCGCGCGGCACGCGTCCACGTACGGCCCGATGAGCCACGGCCACACGGTGCCCTGGTGGTACGCGTGGTCGCGCGCGACGGGCGAACCCCGGTGCGCGCCCCGGTACCCGTCCTCGCCGGCGGCGAGCGTACGCAGGCCGAGCGGGGTGAGCAGCGCCGCCCCCACGGCCCGTACCGGGGCCGGGTCGGCGCCCCGCAGCGGCGCGTACGGCAGCCCGTACGCGAAGAGCTGGTTGGGCCGCAGCGACGGGTCGTCGCCGGGCGGCGAGGGGGAGTCCACGACGTCGCGCAGCCAGCCGGTCGCCGGGTCGGGGAAGCGGCGCACGAACGAGCCCAGCGCCAGCTCGCGCACCGCGTGCAGATCGTCGGCCGGGCGGCCGAGGCGCTCGCGCAGCCCGGCGAGCGCGGCCAACCCGTTGATCCACAGTGCGTTGATCTCGACGGCCTTGCCGGGCCGCGGCGTCGCAGCGACCCCGCCCACGACCGCGTCCATCCAGGTCAGCGCCTTGCCCTCGGCGCCCTGGGTGAGCAGGCCGTCGGTCGGGTCGACCCGGATGCCGTAGCGGGTGCCGGCCAGGTGCGCGGTGACGATCCCGTCGAGGCCGGCCACGATGGACGCGGCCAGGTCGGTGTCGCCCGTCGCGGCCACGTGCCGGTCCACGGCGTGCAGGAACCACAGCGTCGCGTCGGCCGTGTTGTACTCCGTCGACCCCGTGTCGGCCGTGTTGGCCAGCATCCCCTCCGACAGCGTCGCGGCGTAGCTCAGCAGCAGCTCGCGGCCGGACTCCGCGCGTCCCGTCGCGAGGAACAGGCCCTCGTAGGAGATCATCGTGTCGCGCGACCAGGCGCCGAACCACGGGTAGCCGGCCACCACGTCGGGACCGGCGTCGGTGGTCACGACAAACGCGTCGGCGGCCAGGGCCAGGGCGGCGGCCGTGTCGTCGGCGGCGCCCGCCACCAGGC
>JAEZGP010000297.1 GCA_023437285.1 Actinomycetes bacterium
GGAACTCGGCCTCGACCGCGCGGCGCTCGCCGAAGTCCTGCGTCGAGTTGAGATAACCCGCGCGCACGCCCAGCGTGGTGAGCGCGTCGACCTGGTCGTGCATCAGCGCGATCAGCGGCGAGATCACAACCCCGGTGCCGGGCCGCACCATCGCCGGGATCTGGTAGCACAGCGACTTGCCGCCGCCCGTCGGCATGAGGACCAGCGCGTCGCCGCCCCCCACCAACTGGTCGATGATGGCCCGCTGCTCACCGCGGAACGCGTCGTAGCCGAACACGCGTCGCAGCACCACGGCGGGGTCGGCCCCCACGAGCTGTCCGGACGACGTCATCCGGCGATCCTATGGGACCCCTCCGACACCCCGCCCGTTATCTACCACCGGCGTCGCGTTTGGCCCAGCGAGGTCGCGGGAACCACATCGTCAGCACTCACATGCGTTATCCCGGAGGTTGACAATGACAGCGACCGGCATCATCACCGCCATCATCGTAGGCGCCATCATCGGCGTGCTGGGCCGCCTCGTGGTCCCCGGCCGTCAGAACATGCCCGTCTGGCTCACCATCGTCGTGGGTATCGCGGCCGCCCTGCTGGGCACCGTGATCGCCGGCGCGCTGGGCGTCAAGGACACCGCCGGCTTCGACTGGATCGAGTTCTTCATCCAGGTCGCCCTGGCCGCGCTCGGCGTCTTCCTGATCGCCGGGGCGTACGGTCGCCGCAGCCGGGTCTGAGGACCGCACCACCACACGTACAGACCACGGGCGGTTCAACGACGAGCCGTCCGGACGGAGGGGCATCGTGCCGAGCACGGTGCCCCTCCGTCGTGTCACGGGGTCAGGACCGCCGGCAGTGGCCGGGTATGGACGACGACGAGCCGGGAGACCGCGCGGGTGAGCACGACGTAGAGCCGGTGCAGCCCGCGCTCCTCGGCCGCCACGATGTCGGCGGGCTCGGCGACGATCACGTGGTCGTACTCCAGGCCCTTGGCCAGCGACGCGGGCAGGACGGTCACCCGTTCGGCGTCGAGGCCGGCCGCCTCGACCGCGGCGGCGAGTGCGGGGACCGCCGCGTCGGCGGCGATGAGGGCGACCGAGCCCTCCTGCTTGAGGGCCGCCCGCGCCTCGTCCACGGCGGCCGGGACCAGCGACGCGACCGGGGCCAGGCGCAGCGTTCCGTCCCGGCGCAGCGACTCGGCCGGCGGCACGGAAACGTCCAGCGCCGGCAGCAGCCGGTTGGCCAGCTCCACCACGACGGCGGGCACCCGGAAGCCGGTCGTCAAGGCCACCACGGGCGTACCGGGTTTGCCGAGGTGGGACACCGTGTCCGCCCAGTCCCGCGAGGCCCACGGCGCGGTGCCCTGGGCCAGGTCGCCCAACAGGGTGAACGAGCCGTGTTCGCAGCGGCGCGCGACGGCCCGGCACTGCATGGGCGACAGGTCCTGCGCCTCGTCGATGACGATGTGCCCGTAGGAGGGCAGGCGCTCGATGAGGCCCGCCGCCTCGTCGATGAGCACCGCGTCGGCGGCCGACCACCTCGCCGCCTTCGCCGTTCGGGGCGGTTTCGTCCAGGCCAGGGCCGCGATCTCCGCCTCGGTCAGCACGTCGGCCGCCGAGGAGGGGTCCGACAGCACGGCGAACACCAGTTCCTCCGGGGTCACCGCCGGCCACGCGTGGTCGAGGAACGCGCGCACCTCGGGGCGGCGGGCCATCCGGCGCTGCCACGCCTCCGACGGCGAGTCGCCGCGCTTCGCCTCGGCCTGGCGCAGCAGCAGCGAGACGACCCGGGCCAGGACCCGCTCGCGGCCCAGCGCGTGAGGCGGGTCCTCGCGGCGTACGTCGTCGACGATGCGGCGCAGCGCGTCGACGCTGATCCGCCAGCGCCACGACCCGTCCGTGACGGTCAACGGGTCGACGGGCCTCCGGACGTACTCGCCGAGGCGGCGGCGTAGCACGACGGCGAGGCGCGGGTCGTGCTTGAGCGCCGCGGCCGCCGGCGTGTCCGTGCCGCGGACCTCGACCCGCCCGATCAGCTCGTCCACCGTGGACTGCTCGACGTCGACCTCCCCGAGCGCGGGCAGGACCGCCTCGATGTAGCGGAGGAACGCCCGGTTGGGGCCGAGGACCAGCACCTTCGAGCGGCGCAGGCGCTCGCGGTGGGCATAGAGCAGGTACGCCGCGCGGTGCAGGCCGACGGCCGTCTTGCCGGTGCCCGGCGCCCCCTGTACGGCGATCGACGCGTCGAGTTCGGCGCGGACCAGCACGTCCTGCTCGGGTTGGATGGTGGCGACGATGTCGCGCATCGGGCCGACGCGCGGCCGCTCGATCTCCTCGGTGAGGATGCGGGAGGCGGTACCCAGTTCCTCGCCGCGGTTGAGGTGCTCGTCCTCGAAGCCGCTGAGCTCGCCTCTGACGAAGCCGAACCGGCGCCGGATGTCGACACCTTGTGGTTCTGTGACGTTGGCCTGGTAGAACTTGCGCGACAGCGGAGCGCGCCAGTCGAGCACCAGCGGCTCGCCGGCGGCGTCGGTGACGTGGCGGCGGCCTATGTGAAACCGGTCCCGCTCGACGTCGAGCCGCCCGAAGAACAGCGGCGTGTCGGGGTTGTCGGCGAGCTCGGCGATGCGCCGGGCCAGGTGCCGGCCGAGGGTCTCGGCCGCGAACGGGTCCCCGGCCACCTGATCCCCGGTGGAGAACAGGTCTTCGGCGTGTTCCCGCATGCGGCGCAGCGCTTCGCGGGAGGCTTCCAGGTGCGCTCGCTCGGCGGCGAGCTCGTCGTGCAGTGCGGGCACGGTGATTTCCTTCAGGGGAATCTCAGCTGCTGCTCGCTCGCGTATCCGGGACCTCATGGGTCGAGCCCGGCGCGTCGGGACGTCCGCTGCGGTGCCTACCTCACCGCGGCCGTCAAGCGGTGCTCCAGCCTACGCGCGATTCGGGTGCTGTCCCACCGAATTACGGCCTTGCCTCGGAGGGTCAGCTGTGATTCGCATCGGCTTGTCACCGGTTTTGGTTGAGCGCCCTCCGGCACCAGAGTGCGCGAGTTCTGACGCGCTCTACCAAACGGGCCGGCAGCTTGCTCTCGAGCGCTGGGACCGTTTCATCTTGCGCGGCCTGTTCAAAGCAGTCCGGTGCACGTGCGGCAAGCGTGTCAATTCTTGTGATGGTCTCTTCGGGGTCGAGCCGATTTGTCTCCGCGAATCGACGCCAATGCCGGTTGCTGATGCCCTCGATCCGGTACTCGCCACCGATACGCATGGCCATCTGCAGTTTTGGCAGGTACATGTCGTCATATGCGAGAGCGCTCGCAACGTCGTACAGCGGGGCCAGCCGTACCTGCCTTCCCGAGAGTAGGAGCGAGTAGTTCTTCGCGTGGGCGTCAGTACCGGCGATGATCCAGTTGAAGGCCAGTGCGTCAACGAATCGAGTGATCTGTGCGTCCGCGGCGCGCTTCGGATGAACCTCGCGTCGGAGCATGTCGATGATGTGTTCGGGCGACGGCCCGCCATCGCTCTGGTACTTCTTGGTCGGCGATACTCCCAGAGCCTGACACAGGTCTTCCTGATGCAGGCGCTGGACCAGCCCTGTCTCGGACTGATACCGGCGGTCATACCGTTCTACCTCGATCCCGCGCTCTTCTTCGAACGTCACCACCGAGGAACGTGCAACGAGGAGGCCGGCCAGGCCCGCCGCCGACAGGCACAGGTGCTCATTGAGATCGTGTTCGTCCAGCCCCGCCACTGCTGGCTTCAGGATGTGTGTCGTGGGCGTCGCGCCCCAGGGTTCGCCCCAGCGCCGGGCGATCGGATCGAAGTACAAGGCGGTCTTGGCCTGTGCCCCGGCAAGGCTGAACTGACCGCTGTTGTGAACATGCCAGGAAGTTGGGTCGGCACGCAGGACGCGTAGCCGTTCGGCCAGGTGCGCCTCGTCCAGCCATTGCACCCCACCGTCGCCATTGACGATCGACTCAACACGGCCGGGCGCGACAAATTGTGCACCACTCGCACAGTCCTCGCCGACGTGCTGTAAGAGCGCGAACGGGTTACCCGCCGATATCTGGTAGTCACGCGCCCAGCGTTCGAGCACTCGCTCGTTGTCGGGCAACAACCCCCAAAGCACAGAACGTACAACCGGATCCTCATGCGTTCGGCGGGCGAGCGGCATCGATAGCGATAACGGAGTGGCGTTTCGCGAAGAGCGCCAGTCTTCGTCGTACTCCAGCGCGAGACGCCCGTTGTCGGTCTGGGTCAGCACGCCGACGCGTCTGCCTGCCATGAGGACTATCAGGCTTGTGCCGACGATCTCAGGCATGATCGCCCCCGAGGTCGTCGAGCAGTGTGTCGAGGTCGATGTTGCCTGGGTCCGGTCCGATGGGCGATGCGTCCAACCCGATGTTCAGCGCATGCAGCGTTCGCAGCACCAATCCGAATTCGGCGGTTGCCTTGCCTGCCTCAAGGTCCGAAAGCCAACGACGACTGACGCCGGCCTCCGCGGCGAGCTCAGCCTGCGTTCGGCCACTGTCCTGCCTGCTTTGCCGGACGAAAAGGCCAAGGTCTCGTGCGCTGGCGATCCTCATCCCCTACCTCAACACATGTGCGCGTACGTGCTCACACTACCTGATGTGCACGTACGTGCACGACGCTGCAGTTGTGCATGAACGCGCACAAGAACAGCTTGTGGATGAGCAGGCCACACTGGTGACGGCCGCCCGGCGCTCCTTCGATGAGGTGTCGGCTGTGCCCATGGATGCGCGTTTTGTGCGGCCGACGAGTCTAGCCGTCCCACCCGGCCGACCGCATGTGATTTACCTGGTGATCGCGGTCGGGCCTGCTGGCGCCCCAGGCAGGGTGGTCTAGCGTGTCGATATGAGCGTGCCGTCGCGGCCCCGCGTGGGACACATCCAGTTCCTCAACTGCCTGCCGATCTACTGGGGCCTCATGCGTTCCGGCGCGCTGCTCGGCGTGGACCTGCATAAGGACACACCCGACCACCTCAACGACGCCCTCGTGGCCGGCGAGCTGGACATCGGCCCGATCTCGCTCGTCGAATACCTGCGCCACGCCGACGAGCTGCTCGTCCTGCCCGACCTGGCGGTCGGCAGCGACGGCCCGGTGCTGTCGGTGAACCTGGTGTCGACCGTGCCGCCCGCCGAACTCGACGGCGCCCGGGTGGCGCTGGGTTCCACGTCGCGCACCGGCGTCCTGCTCGCCCAGCTCCTGCTAGAAGATCATTACGGGGTACGCCCGGACTATTTCCGCTGCCCGCCCGACCTGTCGGAGATGCTGCTCGAGGCGGCGGCCGGGGTAGTGATCGGTGATGTCGCGTTGCGTGCCTGGCACGAGGCGCCGGCCCGCGGGCTGACCGTCATCGACCTGGGCGAGGCGTGGCGCGACTGGACCGGACACCCCATGGTCTTCGCCGTCTGGGCCGTGCGCCGCGACTTCGCCGCGCGCCACCCCGGCGTGGTCAAGGAGGTCCACGAGGCGTTCCTGCGCTCCCGCGACCTGTGCATGTCCGAACTGGACGAGGTCGCGACGGCCGCCTCCCGCTGGGAGCCGTTCGACGCGCCGACGCTGGCGTCGTACTTCCGCGCGCTGGACTTCTCGCTCGGTGAGCGGCAGGTGGCGGGCATCCGCGAGTTCGCGCGCCGAGCGGCGGCCCGCGGCGCGGTCCCGCAGCTGCCGCCCGGCGGCCCGGCCTTCTTCACCCGCTGACGCCGCCGGGGCGTCGTCGGCGGGCATGTCGTCAGCCGGCGGCGGCCAGGACCTGGGCGGCGACTCGCTTGCAGACGTTGCGGGCGTGGGCAAAGTCGCCGTCCCAGTCGCCCGTACTCGGGTAGCGCTGCAGGACCGACATGGTCCAGGTGTCGCCGATCGCCATGCACGACACGTGCCACTTGCGGTCCTCGTCGCGCAGCAGCCAGCCGTTCTTGATAGCGACCTTGGCCGCCGCCTGGTCGGGCAGGGCGTCGCGGATGCCGAAGTCGCCGGTCCCGCGCACCTTGCGCATCATGTCGAGCAGCCAGGGCGTCCACTTTTTGCCGGCCGCGACCCCGTCGGCGACGCAGTCGCCCATCCGTACGGTGTCGCGGGCGGAGACGTACGTGCGGCTCCACTCGCCCCGGGTGGCCCTGCTGTCCGTCAGCTTGCACATCTTGATCAGGCGGTTGATCGAGGCGATGCCGCCGTTGGCGTTGAAGATCGTGGTGGCGGCGTTGTTGTCGCTGTCCCGGATCATGATCTCGATCGTGCGCAGCCGGGACGAGCTGGGCTTCTCGCCGCGCGCGGCGGCCCGGCGCAGGTAGTCGGCGCCCAGCCAGGCCTTGATCATGGAGGCGGTGGTGCTCACCGCAGCCATGTTCTTCGAGCCCACGATCGTGCCCGTCCGCCGGTCGAGCAGCGCCCAGCTCCAGAAGCCGGTCGTCTTGACGGTCACCTTCGTCGGGCGAAACGGCAGCGGTGCGGGCGGCGGCCGGGTCGCGCGGCTGGCAGCCGACGGACGCGGCTCGGGCGACGGGGAGACGCCCGCATGCGCGAAGGTCCCGGCCCGGTCACCGGCCGTGGCGGCCGGCGTGTCCGGGAGGAGGCGCAGCGCCGCACCGGTGCCGATCACGGCCACCAGGACCAGGGCGACCCACCAGCCGGCGCGCCTGCGGCGGTGCCGTGCCGGCCCGGGGGCGGCGGGGTCCGGCCGTACGGGGGACTCGCCGCGGACCGCCTCGTCGTCGGGTTCCGCCCGCTGATGCGGTATGTGCGGCCAGGCGCCGGAGTGCGGATACGAGGGGTCGTCGTCGGATGACACGGGGGGACCTCGGAGGGGATCGGGGTCGGCGGCGCCCACAATGTAGCGGACTAAACCGGACATCAATAAGCAGAAACGGACAAGATCAGCCTTAAGTGGTATAGGTGGGCTACCCAACGTGTTACAGGACCTTGTTCATATCTCCGTTGGCTGTAACACTGAAACCGTGACCGCCGTCACCGCGTACTTCCACGAACTGATCGCGACCGATCAACGCATCGAGCCGCGCGACTGGATGCCCGACGCCTACCGCGCGACGCTCATCCGCCAGATCGCCCAGCACGCGCACTCCGAGATCATCGGCATGCAGCCCGAGGCCAACTGGCTCACCCGCGCGCCGAGCCTGGCCCGCAAGGCGATCCTGCTGGCCAAGGTGCAGGACGAGGCGGGCCACGGCCTCTACCTCTACGCCGCCGCCGAAACGCTCGGCGTCGCGCGCGACGACCTGGTCGACGCGCTGCTGCAAGGCCGGCACAAGTACTCCAGCATCTTCAACTACCCGACGCTGAGCTGGGCGGACGTCGGGACGATCGGCTGGCTCGTCGACGGGGCGGCGATCGTCAACCAGGTGCCGCTGACCCGCTGCTCCTACGGCCCGTACGCCCGGGCGATGGTGCGCATCTGCAAGGAGGAGTCGTTCCACCAGCGGCAGGGCTACGACGTGCTCCACACGCTCACCCGTGGGACGCCACGGCAGCGGGAGATGGCCCAGGAGTCGGTCAACCGGTGGTGGTACCCGTCGCTGGCCATGTTCGGCCCGCCCGACAAGGAATCAACGCACTCGGAGCAGTCGATGGCGTGGGGCATCAAGCGGCACGGCAATGACGAGCTGCGCCAACGCTTCGTGGACCTGTGCGTACCGCAGGCCGAGGTGCTCGGCGTGACCCTGCCCGACCCCGAGCTGCGCTGGAACGACGAGCGCGGCCACTACGACTTCACCCCGCCCGACTACGCCGAGCTGATGGCCGTCGTCGCGGGCAACGGCCCGGCCAACCGGGACCGGATGCGTCACCGCCGCCGCGCTCACGATCAACACCAGTGGGTACGCGAGGCGGCCACCGCGTACGCGGAGAAGCACCGATGAGCCTGTACGAGGTGTTCGTGAGACCCCGCCGGGGCCTGGCGCACACGCACGTCGGCAGCCTGCACGCCGCCGACGCCACGTCCGCCCTGCGCTACGCGCGCGACCTCTACACCCGCCGCGAGGAGGGCGTGTCCATCTGGGTGGTGCCGGCCGACGCGCTCACCGCGTCGAGCCCCGACGAGCGCGACGCGTTCTTCGACCCGGCCGCCGACAAGGTCTACCGGCACCCGACGTTCTACGCCGTACCCGAGGGGGCGCCAGGGATATGACGCCGCTGCCCATCGCCGACGACGCGCTCATCGCCGCCCAGCGGCTGCTCGCCTGGGTCAGCCGCGCGCCGACGATGGAGGAGGACGTCGCCCTGGCCAACATCGCCCTCGACCAGCTCGGCGTCGCCCGCGCGCTGCTGGCGTCGCTCGGCGACGAGGACGAGCTGGCGTTTCGCCGCGAGGCCCACGAGTTCCGCAACTGCCTGCTCGTCGAGCTGCCCGATGACCCGGGCGGCGGCGTGTGGGGCGACTTCGGCCTGCTCACCGCGAAACTGCTGTTCGTCGCGGCGTACCAGAAGCTGTTGTACGACCGGCTCGCGGCCAGCGGGCCGGGAGTGCTCGGCGAGGTTGCGGCGAAGGCCCGCAAGGAGTCCGCCTACCACCTCGACCACGCCACCCAGTGGACGCTGCGGCTCGGCGACGGCACGGCCGAGTCGCACGCGCGCGTCCAGGACGCCGTGACCGCCCTGTGGCCCTACACGCACGAGCTGACCGGGTTCGTCGACCGCGCCGACTGGCTCGCCGTCGTGGAACCCGTGCTGGCCAAGGCGACCCTCGAACGGCCCGCCGACGGGTGGGCGCCGGCGGGCGGCCGGGACGGCCGGCACACCGAGCACCTGTCCTACCTGCTGGCCGAGATGCAGTCGACGCACCGGGCCCACCCGGGGGCGACGTGGTGAGCACCCTCGCCTCGGTCCGCGCGGCCCTCGACTCGGTCGTCGACCCGGAGCTGCCCGCGCTCACCATCGCCGACCTGGGCATCCTGCGTGACGTGGCGATCGTCGACGGGCACGTCGAGGTGACCATCACGCCGACGTACGTGGCGTGCCCGGCGCTCGCGACGATCACCGAGGACATCCGGGCGGCGCTGTCCGCGCTGGGTCACCCCGATGCCCTGGTACGCACGAGACTGTCGCCGCCGTGGACGACCGACTGGATCACGGCCGCGGGCCGCGCCAAACTGCGCGCGTCGGGCATCGCACCGCCGCCCCGATCACTGCCGATCTTGGGGGGAAACCCCACTCATAGGTCGGGTTTGCCCCCAAGATCCGATGAGGACGTGGTGAACTGTCCGCAGTGCGGGTCCGGGCGGACCAGCGAGGTGTCGCGGTTCGGCGCGACCGCCTGTCAGGCGCTGTGGCGGTGCGAGGAGTGCCGGGAGCCGTTCACGCATGTCAAGCCGCACTGAGCCGGGGGCCGCCACGGCGCGCGGCACGTTCCACGCGTTGCCCGTCGTCGGCATCACGCGGCTGACCGACGACGCGGTCGCCGTCACCCTGCGCGTGCCGGACGAACTACGCGGGTTCTACGCGTTCGAGGCCGGCCAGCACGTGACCGTGCGCGCGCGGGTCGGCGGCGGCGAGGAGCGCCGGTCGTACTCGCTGTGCTCGACGCCCGCCGAGCTGGCCGACGGCGCCCTGCGGATCGGCGTGAAGCTGCTGCCGGGCGGCGTGGTGAGCGGGCACATCGCCGGCCTGCGACCCGGCGACCCGCTGGAGCTCTCGGCTGCCGCCGGGCACTTCACCACGGCCGTCGACGCGGGACGGGCACGGCACTACGGCGCGATCGTCGCCGGCTCCGGCATCACCCCCGTGCTCTCGATCGTCACCGACGCCCTCCACCGCGAGCCGGCGAGCCGGGCCAGCGTCGTGTTCGGCAACCGGGCGGCCGCGACCGTCATGTTAGCCGACGAGCTCGCCGCCCTCAAGGACCGCTGGCCGGCCCGCGTCGCGCTGGTCCACGTGCTGTCCCGGGAGCGGGGCGCCGGCGAGCTGTTCCACGGCCGCCTCGACGCCGGCCGCATCCGCGCCCTGCTCAACGCCCCCGCTCTGGGCCTGTCCACCGTGGACGAATGGTTCCTGTGCGGCCCGTACGGCATGGTGCTCGACGCCCGCGGCGTCCTCGCCGAACGTGGCGTACCCGACGAGGCGATCCGCGCCGAGCTGTTCCATGTCGACGAGACGCTGACCGCCCCGGCGCCCGAAACGGCGGCGGGCACGACGTTGACGCTGCTGCTGGACGGTCGCGAGTCGACCGTGACCATGCGGCCCGGCGAGCGCGTCCTGGACGCCGCGCTGCGCGTACGCGGCGAACTGCCGTACTCCTGCCGGGGCGGGGTGTGCGCCACCTGCCGGGCCCGCGTCACCGACGGCAGGGTCACCATGGCCCGCGACTACGCCCTACGCCCCGCCGAGGTGGCCGCCGGCTACGTCCTCACCTGCCAGTCGTCTCCCTTGACCGACCACCTCACGGTCGACTACGACGCGTGATCGGAGATGACTCGTTGGTCATCATGTGGAAGGGTGGTCAGATGACGACGATGAGCGTTACGCCCCGGACAAACATCGTCGGGGCGGGCTATGAAGGCCGCGATATCGCCACCTTTGTCCAGGATCTCGTGCGCTCCGGTGTTTCGCTGCTGGTCGATGTCCGGCTGACACCGATTTCCCGCAAGCCTGGGTTCAGCAAGAACGCGTTGCGCCAGGCGCTGAGCGAGTCGGGCATCGCCTATGAGCACCGGCCCGCATTGGGGAACCCGAAGGACAACAGGGCCGGCTTCGCCGGCTCGGCGCAGGAACTGGAGCACGCCCGGGCCGTCTACTCGGTCCGGCTCCGGGACGCCAGGGCACAGGAGGCGCTCGCCGACCTGGCCGACGCGGCGGCACGGGAGCGCGTCGCGGTGCTGTGTTTCGAGGCCGACCAGCGCCGCTGCCACCGTGACCTGGTGCTCGACGCGGTCAGCGTTTGGGGTAGTACACGCCCAGAACGCTGAACACGTGCACGCGCTTGGCCTGATTGCCGACGAAGAAGGCCGTGGCCCGGTCCGGCCCGCACATCGCGCCGAGGAAGCGGTCGGTGAGGTGCTGGCGGGCCTCCGTATCCGGCAGGTGGGATAGGCGACGCTGGAGTGCGACGAACTCCCAGTCGATAAGGCCCTGCTCGTGTCCCTTGCACCCCGGCTCGTGACACACGTAGCGGTACCAGGCTTTGAAGCGGGGCGCCTCCAGCGGTGTCCGATCGCGCTCGTCGAACAGGTCGAGCTGTTGAACGTAGCGGTCGATCTTGTTTTGCTCGCTCGGCGTCCACCCTGGGTGGCGCTCTATGCGTAGACCGGTGATCTCCTTTGGCCTGACCAGAGCCAGGGACTTGGCGTCCGGTCGGACGCGGGCGGCCGCGTTGAGGCGGCACATCGACTCCTCGACGTACTGATCAAGCCACTCGCGGCGTCGTCGCCAGGGTTCCAGGTGGTCCAGGCGCAGCAGGGTGTTGAGGCGTGGTCGCCAGCTTTCGCGTCGCTGATCCTGGCTCGCCGGAGCCGCGTCCACGGAGATCATGTCGTACTTGCGGAACTTGTCATCGGACGTCAGGTCACGATGATTGATCGGGTACAGCCGGATCCAGCCAGGATGAAGAAGATCGGTACGGAACCCGGCTACGCATACCGTCTCTCCGTATTTCTCGGAAGGGAGGGGTGCCGCCTTCACCGTCACGAGGATGTTAAGCCGTTGGACGGCACTGCCGGGTTTCGGTTCGGGATCTCCATCGCCAGATCCGAAGAGCGAGAGCTGTACCATGATCCCCCACGCATTGAGTTCGCACGACTACAGGTGGTTAAGACCATGGCATAGTGGGCGCCCGTTGGCCACCGTCTGTCCATATTCGACGGGAGCCACCCGGACCTAGGCGATTCGTCAAAGATCATGAGCGGCCCGGGGTGGCGAGCGGGGAACCCATCCGGGCGGGTACGGGTGCCGAATACGGTGTGGTGAAGCGGCGTGGAGGGGGCG
The DNA here is from genome assembly GCA_023437285.1 of Actinomycetes bacterium. GTDB lineage: Bacteria > Actinomycetota > Actinomycetes > Mycobacteriales > Micromonosporaceae > Luedemannella. The sequence goes on from JAEZGP010000297.1 coordinate 11,933, forward strand.
TGAGCGGTGAGACCCAGCGGTGAACCGGCCGAGCGGGCCGGGACGGCACCCGGGGCCGATGTCGGCCCCGAGGAGCTGCTCGCGCTCGTCGCGCGGGGGGACGAACGCGCCTTCGGCGCGCTGTACGACCTTTTCGCCCCCAAGGTGTACGGCGTCGCCCGCCGGGTGGTGCGCGATCCGGCGCAGGCCGAGGAGGTGGCGCAGGAGGTCCTTGTCGAGGTGTGGCGCACGGCCGGGCGGTTCGACGCCGGCAAGGGGTCGGCCTCGGCGTGGGTCCTGACGATCGCGCACCGGCGGGCCGTCGACCGGGTGCGGACGGTGCAGGCCGGGACGGACCGGGAGCGCCGGGTCGCGACCGTCGAGACCCCCTACGACGAGGTCGTCGAGACGGTCACCGCCCGCTTGGAGGGCCAGCAGGTCCGCCGCTGCCTCAAGGGGCTCACCGAGTTGCAGCGCGAGGCGATCACCCTGGCGTACTACGGCGGGCACACCTACCGCGAGGTCGCCGAGCTGCTCGGCAGTGCCCTGCCGACCATCAAGACGCGGATGCGCGACGGCCTGATCCGGCTGCGTGACTGCCTGGGGGTGACGGTCGGATGAACGTCGACATCCACACCCTCTCCGGGGCGTACGTCCTCGATGCCCTTGACGACGTTGAGCGGGCCGCGTTCGCCCGGCACGTGCGCGACTGCGCCGCGTGCGCGACCGAGGTGGCGGAGCTGCGCGAAACGGTCGCCCGGATGGCCGACACGACCGTGCAGGCCCCGCCGCCGCGGCTGCGCGAGCGTGTCCTGGCCGAGATCGCCCGGACCCGTCAGGCCCGGGGCAACGGCGCCGAGGACGCCTCGTCGGCCCGGCGGTGGCGCCGCTGGGCGGCCTTCGTGAGCGCCGCGGTGGTCGTCGCGCTGGCCGCGGCGACGGCCTCGTGGGTGGTTTCCGACCAACGGGTACGCGACGAACGCGCGCGCGCAGACCAGCTCGCCGCCGGACAGGCGGAGATGAACAGCGTGCTCACGGCGGCCGACCTGCAGGTACGGACGGTGACCGTGGCGGGCGGGCGGGTGACCCTGGCCGAGTCGGTGAGCCGGTCGGCGGCGGTCGTCGTCATGTCTGACCTGCCGGCGCCGCCCGACGGCCGGGTCTACCAGTTGTGGCTGATGCGCGGCCAGTCCCAGGCGATCTCCGCCGCCGTGATGGAACCCGGGCAGAACGCCGGGATGGCCCTGGTGTCGCAGCTGGGCGACGCGGACACGGTAGGCGTGACGGTGGAGCCGGTGGGCGGCTCGGCCGGGCCCACGTCACCCGCCCTGGTGACAATCCCGTTGGCGTGAGGTGGCGTTGAGCGCGGCGAGATGGTGAACTTGTCGCCGTGGCAGCCGTCGAGATCACCGAGCCGGACGACCTCGAAACCGAAGGTCCGTCCCGCTCACGCGTACTGGCCACGATCGGGGCCGTCCTGGTCGCGCTCGCCATCGGCGGGGTCGCGTTGTGGTGGTGGCTGGTGCGTCCCCCGTACGGGCCCGACGCGATGGCGCCGAAGGCCGTCGTCGAGGTCGTCACCGCGCAGACGGAGCGGGCCGCCCTGAACCGGCTCGGCGGGCCGGCGGCCGAGGCGGTGTTCCTCGACGCGGTGCCCGGCCGGCAGATGCTCGTCGGCCAGGTGACGTGGACGGTACCGAAGGGCGCCTCCGATGACGGCCGGCTGGCCATCCTCGTGGTGCACAAGCCGACGAACTCGGTGGCGCCGACGGTGTTCGGCGTGGGGCCTGAGCCCGACCAGGTCACGTCCGGCTGGGACAACACGCTCAACGAGGCTAAGCAGGACTACGACTGGCTGTCGGCGGTCAACATGGGACAGGCCGAGGGCCGACTGCACGCCCCCGGCGACGCGCTGCTCACCCGGCCCGACACGCCCGGGCCCATCACGTTCGTCGCCCAGCTGCGTCCCGACGTCATGCAGATGACCGAGGACGACTTCCTCGTCGCCCTGGTCTTCATCGGCCCCCGCGGCCAGCTCTACTGGGCCGAGCGGCTGCTCGGCTGAAGCACCTCGCGCAGGGCGGCCAGGTCGTCGGGCGTGGGCAGCCAGGACCCGGCGGCCGCGTTGGCCCGCACCTGGTCGGCCGACGTGGCGCCGGCGATGACCGAGGACACGCCCGGCTGCCCGAGCAGGCCACCGATGGCGACGCTGAGCAGCGGTACGCCGCGCTGTTGGGCGTACGCCTCAAGATTTTCGATGAGGTCCCACGGCGCGGCGGCGAGTTGCGTGGCGCGGCCCTCCTCGGCCATCCGGCTGCCCGCCGGAGCCGCCTCGCCGCGCCGGTACTTGCCGGTGAGCAGGCCGTTGGCCAGCGGGAAGAAGGGCAGCAGGCCGACGCCGAAGTGCTCGGCGGCCGGCAGCACCTCGGCCTCGATGTCCCGGTTGAGCAGCGAGTACTCGTTCTGCGCGCTGACGAACGGGGTCAGGCGGGCGGTGCGGGCGGTCCACGCGGCGTCGGCGATCTGCCAGCCGGCGAAGTTGGAGCTGCCGAGGTAGCGCACCTTGCCCTCGGCGACCAGCTCGGTCAGCGCGGCGAGGGTCTCCTCGATCGGCGTGTCCGGGTCGGGGGTGTGCTGCTGGTAGAGGTCGAGGTAGTCGGTGCGCAGCCGGCGCAGCGACGCCTCGACGGCCCGTCGGATGTAGCGGCGACCGCCGAGGCCGCCGTGCTCGGCGCCGGGGAAGTTGCTGTAGTCGCGGTGGCCGAACTTCGTGGCGATGATCACATCGTCGCGCCGGCCGAGGGTTTCCAGGGCGCGGCCGAGCTGCTCCTCCGAGCTGCCGGGCGGGCCGCCATAGATGTCGGCGGTGTCGAACAGGGTAATGCCGGCGTCGATGGCCGCGGCGACCACCTCGGTGGCCCCGTCCTGGTCGAGCTTGCGGCCGAAGCGGTTGCAGCCGACGCCGACCGCGGAGACGACGAGTCCGGACGCGCCGAGCCGGCGGTACGTGAGATCAGCCATGACCTCGACCCTAGCCCGGGTCTGCACCCAGCAGTCGCGCCGAGGCCGCCTCCTGGGCGAGCCGGCGCAGCGCGTTGAGGAGCGCCTCGCCGAGGACGGTGCCGGTGACCACGCCCTCCACCATGGCGGCCGGCTCGTTGCGGGCCACGACCGCGGCGACCTCGGCGGCCGCCACCTTCTCGGCGGCCTCCGTCCACACGGGCAGGTTGGCGAGCAGGTCGTCCTGGCCGAGGGCGCGCAGGGCGGCGATCGCGTCGGCCGCCGCGTCGCGGGCGGGGGCCCGCTCCTGCACCCACCAGCCGCGCTCGGCCACCAGGG
>JAEZGP010000311.1 GCA_023437285.1 Actinomycetes bacterium
CGGCCGGACGGCGCCGGCCGGGTCGGTGTCGGTGAGCCGCTCACGGGCGGCGAAGCGGTGCAGCCCGCGTACGGCGCTGACGGCGCGGGCGGCCGAGGCCGCCGACAGCGGCGGGTGCTCCTCGTCGCCCTCGCGCAGGTGGCGCAGGTACCCGGTGATGTCGGTCTCGGCGACCGACGCCAGGTCGGTGTGCCCGGCCGCGGCCAGGACCCCGGCGTAGCGGGTCAGGTCGCGCCGGTACGCGCGCAGCGTGTTGACGGCAAGGCCGCGTTCGACGGCGAGGTGGTCGAGGTAGGCCTCGACGGCGGCCGCGATCAGCCCAGGACCTCCTCCAGCTTCACGTACGCCAGGCCGTGGGCCTGGGCCACGGGCGCGTTGGTGAGCTGGCCCGCGTGGGTGTTGAGGCCGAGCGCCAGCGCGCGGTCGCGCTTGCTCGCCTCGCGCCAGCCGTGGTTGGCCAGCTCCACCGCGTACGGCAGGGTGACGTTGGTCAGAGCGTACGTGGAGGTGTGCGGGACCGCGCCGGGCATGTTGGCCACGCAGTAGAACAGCGAGTTGTGCACCGGGTAGACCGGGTCGGCGTGGGTGGTGGGCCGCGAGTCCTCGAAGCAGCCACCCTGGTCGATGGCGATGTCGACGAGCACGCTGCCCGGCTTCATGTGCTTGACCTGCTCGTTGCTGACCAGCGTGGGGGCCTTCGCGCCGGGGATGAGGACCGCGCCGATAACCAGGTCGGCGTCGGCGACGGCCCGTTCGATCTCGTACGCGTTGGACGCCACGGTCTGCAGGTGGCCCTGGTAGATGGCGTCGGCCTGGCGCAGCCGGGCGATGTTCTTGTCCAGCAGCAGCACCTCGGCCTGCATGCCGAGCGCGATGGCGGCGGCGTTCATGCCGGACACGCCCGCGCCGATGACGACGACCTTGGCCGCGTACACGCCGGAGACCCCGCCCATGAGCACGCCGCGGCCGCCGCCCGAGCGCATGAGGTGGTAGGCGCCGACCTGCGGGGCGAGCCGGCCGGCCACCTCGGACATGGGGGCGAGCAGCGGCGTGGACCCGTCGGGCAGCTCCACGGTCTCGTACGCGATGCCGGTGATCTTGCGTTCCAGCAGCGCGTCCGTGCACTCGCGGGAGGCGGCCAGGTGCAGGTAGGTGAACAGGGTCTGGCCCTCGCGCATGCGGTGGTACTCCTCCGCGACGGGCTCCTTGACCTTGAGGATCAGCTCGCCCGCCTGCCACACGTCGTCGGCGTCGGGCAGGATCGTCGCGCCGGCCTGGGCGTACTCGGCGTCCGTGATGGACGAGCCGGCCCCGGCGTCGGACTCGACGTACACGTCGTGGCCGTTGCGGACCAGCTCGTGCACGCCGGCGGGGGTGATGGCGACGCGGTACTCGTGGATTTTGACTTCGCGGGGGATTCCGACCTTCACTGCAGACCCCTGTTCGCCTCATATCCGGCCCGGATTGGGCCGTCGCCGGGGAGTCTAGGCTGCCAGAATATGAGACGGGCCACGACAGCCTGTGCCCTCGTCACGCCATTACCCGACGGTCTGTCAAGATCAAACGGTACGCGCGTGCCGCGCGCGTCACGGCGCTGCCCTACAGTGGCGCGGTGACGACCCACCCGCAGGACCCGACGGACCCCGGCGACCCCGTCGACCCCTACGACTCCTCCGCGGGGCCGCACCCGGCCAGCTACCCCCATATCTACCCGCCAGAGCGCGACAACCTGCCCGCGACGTTCATCGACTCGCGGCCCTGGGACGCGGCCGGACCGCCCACCCCGACCAACCCGCCCGCCGCGCCGCCCGCCGTCGTCTACCCGACCCCCTACCCCTCCTCCCCCGCGTACCCGGCGTACCCGGCGTCGCCGGGCTACCCGCCGCCGGCCGGCTACGGGGTGCCGCCCGGCGGGTACCCGATGCTGCAACCGATCGTCGTGGTGCAGCAGCCGCCCCACGCGCCGTTCGGGGTCGACCCCAGCACCGGCCAGCCCCTGTCCGACAAGAGCAAGATCGTCGCGGGCCTGTTGCAGCTGCTGCCGGCCATGCTGCTGTGCCTGGGCGGCATCGGGCGGCTCTACGCCGGCCACGTCGGCCTGGGTGTGGCGCAACTGCTCTGCACGATGGTCGCGTGGACGGGGATGGTCTGCGGCCTGGTCACCTTCGGCCTCGGGTTCTGCCTGACCGTGCCGTTCTGGATCTGGTTCGTCATCGATGGCGTCATGCTGCTCGCCGGCCGGCCGACCGACTCGCAGGGCCGCCTGCTGCGCACCTGAAACTCCCGGCGGTGCGGGCGGTCCCCTGGGCGGTCGGGACGCCCGCGCGCGGACGCGTGGTTGGCGCGGTTGGCCTACACTCGGGCCGGTGAACGATCCCATGGCCGATCCGTACCACCGTCCGCCCGCCGATCCGTACGCCGGCCAGGGCGAGACACTGCCCGTTCCGCAGCCGCCGCCGCCCGCGCCCGGCTACCAGCCGACGTCGACGCCGCCCGCGCCGCCACCGACCAGCGTGCCGCCGACCAGCGCGCCGACCGCCCCCATGCCGCCGGGTGCCCAGTACCCGCCGGCCTACGGCCAGCAGGGCTACCCGCAGCCGGGGTATCCGCAGTCGGGGTATCCGCAGCAGGGCTACCCGCAGCCCGGGTACGTCCAGTCCACCGTCGATCCGGTCACCGGCCTGCCGCTGTCCGACAAGAGCAAGGTCGTCGCCGGCGTCCTGCAGCTCGTGCTCGGCGGCTTCGGCGCGGGCCGGTTCTACACCGGGCACACGAGCACCGCCATCGCCCAGATCGCGGTCACCTGGCTCACCTGCGGTCTTGGCGCGATCTGGCCCCTGATCGACGGCATCCTGATCCTGGTGCAGCCCAACCAGACCGACGCGCAGGGCCGCATCCTGCGCTCGTAGTCGTCAAGGCCACCCGGTCGGGCCCGCGCCAGGCGGGTCCGACCGGACCGGCTCAGCCCCGGCACGCCGCTGGCCGCCGGTACCGCGTTGGTGTTGTCGTCCCTGCCGGCCGGCCACCGAATCTCGGCAGGCGCGGCGCCTCTCCACACGGACACCGCGCCGACCGCGAGAGCGGGGTACGAGGCCTCAGGGGCGCGGGGTGTCGGCCGGGCGGAGAGTGGCCCAGCCAGCGTCGCGGGCACGGGCCGCGGCGAGCAGGCCGGCCACGGTCGGGCCGTTCATGATCTCGCCCCGGAAGATCATGGCGATCGCCTCGTCGAGGTCCACGAGGCGCACGGTCATCTCCGCCTCCTCGTGTTCGCGGGTGTGGCGCTCGCCCTCCGGCACCGCACGCAGGTCGCGGGCCAGGAACGCGCGGAACAGCTCCGTCGAGCAGCCCGGCGTCGTGTAGATGTCGATGAGCAGGTCCCAGCGGTCGGCGAGCAGGTCGGCCTCCTCGGCCAGCTCGCGGCGCGCCGTGGCCACCGACGCCTCCCCCGGCACGTCGACCAGGCCGGCCGGCAGTTCCCACAACATCTGGGCGACCGGGTGCCGGTACTGGCGCACCAGCACCACCCGGCCGGCGTCGTCGAGGGCCACGATGCCCACCGCCCCGACGTGGCGCAGGTAGTCCCGCTGGGCCCGACCGCCGCCCGGCATCGTCACCTCGTCGGCGACGATGTCGAACAGCGGGCCCGAGTACAGCTCGCGGCGCGACAGGACCTCGTAGTGGTGCCCGGACGCCGTCACGGGGCGACCGCGGTGCTCACGTCGACCGGCAGCTGGTCGGCGGCGTTGTAGGCCAGGGCGGCCTCGACGAACGCCGAGAACAGCGGGTGGGAGCGGGTCGGGCGGCTCTTCAGCTCCGGGTGCGCCTGGGTGGCCACGAAGAACGGGTGCAGCTCGGGGTCGAGCTCCACGAACTCCACGAGGCGGCCGTCCGGCGAGGTGCCGCTGATGCGCAGGCCCGCCTTGGTGAGCACGTCCCGGTAGGCGTTGTTGACCTCGAAGCGGTGCCGGTGGCGCTCGCTCACCTCGGTCGTGCCGTACGCCCTGGCGACGATCGAGTCCTCGACGAGCGTGGCCGGATAGGCCCCGAGCCGCATGGTGCCGCCCAGGTCGCCCTTGCCGGCCACGATGTCCTCCTGGTCGGCCATCGTCGCGATGATCGGGTGGGCGGCGTCGAGGTCGAACTCCAGCGAGTTCGCGCCCTCCAGGCCGGCCAGGTGCCGGGCCACCTCGATGGTCATGCACTGCAGACCCAGGCACAGCCCGAGGACGGGAATGCCGCGCTCGCGGGCGAACCGCGACGCGCCGATCTTGCCTTCGATGCCGCGTACCCCGAAGCCGCCCGGGATGACCACACCGTCCACACCGGACAGTGCCGCACTCGCGCCGGTGGGGCTCACGCACTCGTCGCTGGGCACCCAGCGCAGCTCGATGCGGGCACGGTGGGCGAAGCCGGCCGCGCGGATCGCCTCGCTCACCGACAGGTACGCGTCGGGCAGATCGACGTACTTGCCGACCAGCGCGATGACGACCGACCGGCGCGGGTGGTGCACCCGATCGAGCAGGTCGTCCCAGCGCGTCCAGTCCACGTCGCGAAACGACAGGCCCAGCCGGCGCACCACGTACGCGTCGAGGCCCTCGCGGTGCAGCACCTTCGGGATGTCGTAGATGCTCGGCGCGTCCGCCGCCGACACGACCGCCTCGCGGTCCACGTCGCAGTAGAGCGCGAGCTTCTCCTTGAGCTTGGTCGGAATGTCGCGGTCGGAGCGGCACACCAGCGCGTCGGGCTGGATGCCGATGCTGCGCAGCGCGGCCACCGAATGCTGGGTCGGCTTTGTCTTCAGCTCACCCGACGGGGCCAGGTAGGGCACCAGCGACACGTGCAGGTACATGACGTTGTCGCGGCCGATGTCGTGGCGCACCTGGCGGATCGCCTCCAGGAACGGCAGCGACTCGATATCGCCTACGGTGCCACCGATCTCGGTGATGACGATATCGGGCCGGTTGCCCTGGGCGTCCGGCTCGGCCATCTCCAGGATGCGGCGCTTGATCTCGTCGGTGATGTGCGGGATGACCTGAACCGTGTCACCGAGGTACTCGCCGCGGCGTTCCTTGGCGATCACCGTCGAGTACACCTGTCCGGTGGTGACGTTGGCCGAACCGGACAGGTCCCGGTCCAGGAACCGCTCGTAATGGCCGACGTCCAGGTCGGTCTCGGCGCCGTCCTCGGTGACGAACACCTCACCGTGCTGGAACGGGTTCATGGTGCCCGGATCGACATTGAGGTAGGGATCGAGCTTCTGCATCGTCACCTGCAGACCGCGTGCGGTGAGCAGTTGGCCGAGGCTGCTGGCCGTGAGGCCCTTACCCAGCGACGATGCGACTCCACCGCTGACGAAGAGGTGTTTGGTCGCAGTCTGCGGGTGTTTGCGTAACGGTTTGGCCTGGCCGGGCAAGTGCAACCTCCGTGGCGATGGGGCGAATAGGTTTCGGCCTATTCAGGGCCTGCCGACCCACGGAATCTCACCTTAACACCAGCGCGGACATGCTGATACTGACGCGCCGTAACCCCGGCGAGCGAAGCGACGGGGAATCAAGCCCCCGGCGAGCGAAGCGACGAGATGTAACCCTGCGCTATTGCG
>JAEZGP010000150.1 GCA_023437285.1 Actinomycetes bacterium
AGGCGCTGCTCGCGCTGCCCGGCGTCGGCCCGTGGACGGCGCGGTACGTGGCGTTGCGGGCCCTCGGCGATCCGGACGTGCTGCTCGCCACCGACCTTGCGGTACGCCGGGGCGCCCGCGCCGCCGGCCTGCCCGACGACCCGACCGGGCTGGGCCGCCACGCGGCCGAGCACTGGGCGCCCTGGCGCTCCTACGCCACGATGAGACTCTGGAGACTCGCATGAACAGCACGTTCACCGCCACGATGCCGAGCCCGGCCGGCCCGTTCACGATCGTCACCGACGCCGACGGCGCCGTGCTGGCGTCCGGGTGGACAACCAATCTCGACGAGTTGCTGCTCGCCCCGGGGACAGCCCCGACCGCAAGGAGGGACCTGGGGCCCGCGAGCGCCGCTGCCCGCGCGTACTTCGATGGTGATCTGACAGCCGTCGACGCGGTGACTGTCCGGCAGCGGCACAGTGGACTGTTCCTCGCGCACGCGTGGGACGTGCTGCGCACTGTCAAGCCCGGCGAACCCGTGACGTACCAGGCTTTCGCGGAGCTCAGCGGCCGGCCGGCGGCGGTACGGGCGGCGGCGCAGGCGTGCGCGCGCAACGCGGCGGCCCTGTTCGTGCCGTGTCACCGGGTCATCCGCACGGACGGCTCACTCGGCGGCTTCCGCTGGGGCCTGCCGGTGAAGACGTGGCTGCTGGAGTTCGAATCCCGCAAGAGCTGAGCAACGCCAGATAATGACAGGCCATCCGGACTAACGGGCGGCTACGTTCGGGGGGTGCCCCGGTCACCCCAACGCCATCGGCTGCACAACCTTTGGCGTACGCGTAGCTACATGCGGCCATACGTCGCCCTGTACCTTTGGATGATCATTGCGGGCGTCGCCACCACGGCGCTCGGCGTGGCGCTGCCCCTCATCATCGCGCGGGTCGTCGACGGCCCCGTGCTGCACGGCGACGAGCGCGGCCTGCTGCTGCTCGGCCTGGTCGCGCTCGCGCTGGGCCTCGTGGAGGCGCTGCTCATCTTCATCCGCCGCTGGGTGCAGGCCAACTCGGCGCTGAGCATGGAGACGGCCATGCGCGACGACCTGTACCGCCACCTGCAATCGCTGTCAGTGTCCTTTCACGACGGCTGGCAGTCGGGGCAGTTGTTGTCGCGGGCGACCACGGACCTGTCGGTGATCCGGCGGTTCCTCTCCTTCGGACTGATCTTCCTTGTGCTCAATACGGCCACCGCGATCGTCGTGGTGGTGCTGCTGTTCCAGCTCTACTGGCCGCTCGCGCTCGTGGTGGCCGCGAGCGCGGTACCGCTGTTCTGGTTCAGCCAGCAGTTCACCCGGCGCTACAACGCGGCCGCCCGGCGCATGCAGGACCAGCAGGGCGACCTGGCGACCGTCGCCGAGGAGAGCGCGGGCGGCATCCGGCTCATCAAGGCGTTCGGTCGCCGCGGCCACATGGCGGAGAAATTCACCGGGTACGCCCGGCAGTTGCACGACACGGCCGTCGGCAAGTCGCTGATGGTGGCCCGCACGTGGGCCAAGTTCGACGCCGTGCCGAACGTGACGCTGGCCGTGGTGCTCGTCGGCGGGGCGCTGGCCGTGGCACGCGACCGGATGACCGTGGGCGAGCTGGTGGCGTTCGTGTCGCTGCAGCTCATGCTGATCTGGCCGATCGACGCGCTCGGCCACATCATCGCCAACGCGCAGGAGGCGATGACGGCGGCCGACCGCTTCTACGAGGTCATCGACACCCCACCCGACATCGCCGACCGGCCCGGGGCGACGCGGCTGGACCCCGCCGCCGCGCGCGGCGCGGTCCGCTTCGACAACGTGCGCTTCGCCTACCCCGACGCGCCGGCCGAGGTCCTGCGCGGCGTGGACCTCGAGGTGCACCCCGGCGAGACGCTCGCGATCGCGGGCGTGACCGGCTCCGGCAAGTCGACGCTGGTCTCCCTGGTGCCCCGGCTCATCGACGCCGACTCCGGACGGGTACTGATCGACGGCGTCGACATCCGCGACGTGACGCTGGAGTCCCTGCGTACGGTCGTCGCGGTGGCGTTCGAGGAGCCGATCCTGTTCTCGATGAGCGTGCGGGAGAACCTGACGCTGGGCCGCCCCGACGCCACGGACGCCGACATCGAACAGGCCCTCGACGTGGTGCAGGCCGACTTCGTGCGCGACCTGCCGTGGGGCCTGGCGACGCGGGTCGGCGAGCAGGGCCTGTCGCTGTCGGGCGGGCAGCGCCAGCGGCTCGCGCTGGCCCGGGCGGTGCTGTCCCGGCCGAGGGTGCTCGTTCTCGACGATCCGTTGTCGGCGCTGGACGTGCACACGGAGGCGCTGGTCGAGCGGGCACTGAAGCGGGTACTGGCCGGCACAACGGCGATCATCGTGGTGCACCGGCCGAGCACGGTCGCGCTGGCCGACCGGGTGGCGTTCCTGCGCGACGGGGTGATCGCGGGTGTGGGTACGCACTCGGAGCTGCTCGCCACGAACCGCGACTACGCCGCCGTCCTCAGCGCGACGGAGGTGACGGCATGAGTGTGGACGTGGACGCGTGGCGGGGGGTCGCGCAGGAGCAGGACGCCGAGCGTACGGCCGCCGAGGCGCCCGACCAGAAGGCGACGATCCGGCTGCGCGCCGCGAGCCGGGCCCTGCTGCGCTCGCTGATGCGGCCACACCGGCGCGCGTTGGGCGTACTCGTGGGGTTGTTGCTGGTGCAGAACGCCGCGGGCATGGCCGGGCCGTGGCTGGTGCAGCTGGGCATCGACGACGGCATCCCGCCGATCCAGCGCGACGGCGACTACCGCCTGCTGACCGCGCTCGCGGTCACGTTCGGCGTGGCGACGGTCCTGGAGTACGTGACGAAGCGCGGCTTCCTGACGCTGTCCGGGCGGACCGGCCAGGCGGTGCTGCTGGACCTGCGGCAGCGGGTCTACGAGCGGTTCCAGCGGCTGTCGATCGGGTTCCACGAGCGCTACACCGCCGGCCGCATGGTCTCGCGGCTCACCTCGGACATGGACACCATCTCCGAACTGGTCGACGGCGGCATCGACGACCTCGTGCTGGCCCTGCTGTCCGTGGTCTCGGTGGCGGTGATCCTGCTGGTGCTCGACCCGCCGCTGGCGTTCGTGGCCCTGCTGTCGTTCCCGCTGCTGTTGCTGCTGTCGAACTGGTTCCGGGTCGCGTCGGCGGTCGCCTACCGCCGCACCCGGGAGAAGGTCGCGCTCGTGATCGTCCACTTCGTGGAGTCGCTCGGCGGCATCCGCGCGGTGCAGGCGTTCCGCCGCGAGGCGCGCAACCAGGAGATCTTCGAGGCGGTCAACGAGGACTACCGCGCGGCCAACCTGACCGCCAACCGGCTCATGGCGAAGTTCAACCCGGGCATCCGCCTCGTCGGCAACGTCACGATCGCGGTGGTGCTCACCTACGGCGGCTACCGGGTGCTGCACGGGCAGACCGAAGTGGGCGTGCTGGCCGCGTTCCTGCTCTACCTGCGGCGGTTCTTCGGGCCGATGGAGGAGCTGAGCCAGTTCTACAACACGCTGCAGTCGGCCACGGCCGCGCTGGAGAAGCTGTCCGGCGTACTGCAGGAGACACCCGACGTGGCGGAGCCGGTGTCACCGACGCCCCTGACGGCCCCGCGCGGCGAGATCACGTTTTCCGCGGTGAGCTTCAGCTACCGCCCGGGACTCGTCGTGCTGCCGACCATGGACCTGCACGTGCCGGCCGGACAGACGGTCGCGCTGGTCGGGGCGACCGGCGCGGGCAAGTCGACCGTGGCGAAGCTGGTGGCCCGCTTCTACGACCCGACCGCCGGGTCGGTGCGCATCGACGGGGTCGACCTGCGTGAGGTGGCCGAAGCCGACCTGCGCCGCGCGGTCGTCATGGTCACCCAGGAGAACTTCCTGTTCTCCGGCACGATCGCCGAGAACATCGCGTTCGGCAAGCCCACCGCGACGCGGGCCGAGAGCGAGGCGGCCGCCGCCGCGATCGGCGCCGACGGCTTCATCAGAAGACTTCCCGACGGGTACGACACGGACGTGCGCAAGCGCGGCGGGCGACTGTCGGCCGGGCAGCGCCAGCTCGTCGCGTTCGCCCGCGCGTTTCTCGCCGACCCGGCCGTGCTGATCCTCGACGAGGCGACGTCGTCGCTGGACATCCCGTCGGAGCGGCTCGTGCAGCGCGCGCTGCGCACCGTACTGACCGACCGTACCGCGCTGGTGATCGCGCACCGCCTGTCGACCGTCGAGATAGCCGACCGGGTACTGGTGATCGAGGGTGGTCGGGTGGTTGAGGACGGGTCGCCCGCGTCCCTGATCGAGGGCGGCGGGCACTACGCCGACCTGCACACCCAGTGGCGGGCCAGCCTGGCTTGACGTTGACGTTACGTCAACCTCTACCGTGGGTTTCGCAGCCGACGGATCGGGGGTGAACGGGATGGAATGGTCTATCCAGGACATCGCGCGCCTGGCCGGGACGACCAGCCGGACGCTGCGCCACTACGGGCAGCTCGGCCTGCTCCCGCCCAGCCGGGTGGGACGCAACGGCTACCGCTACTACGACCAGGACAGCCTCGTGCGGCTGCAGCGCATCCTGCTGCTGCGCGAGCTGGGCCTGGGCCTGCCGGCGATCACGGACGTGCTCGACGGCGGGCGGCAGGACACGGTCGCCGCCCTGCGTACCCACCTGGAGCTCCTCGAACGGGAGCGCCACCGCATCGAGCGCCAGATCCGGTCGGTGCGCACCACGCTCGACAAGACAGAAAGAGGTGAACAACTCATGGCCGAGGAGATCCTCGACGGCTTCGACCACACCCAGTACGAGCAGGAGGTGACCGAGCGCTGGGGCCGCGACGCCTATGAGAAGAGCGACCGCTGGTGGCGCTCGCTCAGCGCGGCGGAGAAGAAGGCGTTCCAGGACCAGCAGACCGGCATCGCCACGGACTTCGGCGCGGCCTACCGGGCCGGCAAGGCGCCGGACAGCGACGAGGTCCAGGACATCGCGCGCCGCCAGATCGAGTGGCTGTCGATCACCAACCCGGTGACCAAGGGCTACGTCATCGGGCTGGGCGAGATGTACGTGGCGGACCCCCGCTTCACGGCGAACTACGACAAGCACGGCGGAACCGGTACGGCGGAGTTCATCCGCGACGCCATGAAGGTGTACGCCGAGCGCCACCTGTCCGACTGACCGACGGTGGACGGGGCTGCAGACCCGTCCACGTTGGACTCGGCGGACCGACGCCCGTCAGCCCTTCGGCAACTGGGCGGCGATCACCTTGGCCAGCGCGCGGAACGCCTCGCCCCGGTGGCTGATCGCGTCCTTCTCCTCGGCGGTCAGCTCGGCGCTGGTCCGCTCGTGGCCGTCCGGCACGAAGATCGGGTCGTACCCGAAGCCGCCCTCACCACGTGGCGCCCGGATCAGGTGCCCGCGCATGTGGCCGGTCACCGTGAACTCACGCCCGTCGGGCAGCACCAGGGCGGCGACGCAGACGAACTGGCCACCCCGGTGGGCGTCCGGCACGTCCGAGATCTGCGCCAGGACCAGGTCGAGGTTGGCCCGGTCCTTGGCCGCCTGGTCTCCGGTGGCCAGACCCGCCCAGCGGGCGCTGAGCACGCCCGGCATGCCGTTGAGGGCGTCGACCGCCAGACCCGAATCGTCGGCGACGGTCGGCAGGCCGCTGTGCCGGGCACCCTCGCGCGCCTTGATCAGCGCGTTCTCCTCGAAGGTGAGGCCGGTCTCGGGCACCTCGTCGTACTCGTCGATCTCGCCGAGGCCGACCAGGGTGACCGCCCCACCGCCGAGCGCCGCGTCCAGGATGCGCTGCAACTCGACGAGCTTCTTCGCGTTGCGCGTGGCGAGCAGAAGTCTCATCGGCCCAACGCCTCCCGCTGGGCCGCCGCGAGGCTCAGGCAGCCCGCCACGCCCAGGTCGAGCAGCTGGTTGAACTGGTCGCGGTTGAACACGCCGTCCTCGCCGGTGCCCTGCACCTCGACGAAGTCGCCCGTACCCGTGCAGACGATGTTCATGTCGACGCCCGCGCGCACGTCCTCCTCGTAGCAGAGGTCCAGCCGCGGCTCGCCGTCGATGATGCCGACGCTCACGGCGGCCACCGACCTCGGCAGCGCGCTGTCGACCGTACCGGCGAGCTTGTTGCGGCCGGCCAGCCAGGAGACCGCGTCGTGCAGGGCGACGAACCCGCCCGTGATCGACGCGGTGCGCGTGCCGCCGTCGGCCTGCAGCACGTCGCAGTCGATGACGACGGAGTTCTCGCCCAACGCCTTGAGGTCGATGGCCGCGCGCAGGCTGCGGCCGATGAGGCGGGAGATCTCGTGGGTACGGCCGCCGACCTTGCCGCGCACGCTCTCCCGGTCCGACCGGGTCGTGGTCGAGCGGGGCAGCATCGCGTACTCGCTGGTGACCCAGCCGAGGCCGCTGCCCTTGCGCCAGCGGGGCACGCCTTCGGTCACGCTGGCGGTGCACAGCACCCGCGTCGCCCCGAACTCCACGAGCACGGAACCCTCGGGGTGCATGCTCCACCCGCGGGTAATCGTCACAGGGCGCAGGGCATCGGCTGTTCGTCCATCAGGTCGGGCCATGTGATGCAGCCTATGTGGCGCGGCATCTGGCATTGTCATAGGCCTGACTTGGAGGAGTCCGCTTCCCGATGAGCATGATCATGCAGTACGTACGGCTGCGTTCCGACGAGCTGAACCGGCTGCGAGAACTGCTCCGAACCGATCCCAACGGCGCGTTCGACTTCGTCGACGAGTTGGCCGACCTGTCCGCCGAGGACGGGGCCGACGACCGTACGTTCGACACCGACAAGGCGTGGGCCGGCCTGGATCACCTGCTGGAGAAGGCCGGCGGCGCCCCAGTCAACATCATCTACGGCGAGGAGGCCCTGACCGCCGACGACTGGGGCTACGCCCCGCCCCGCCTGCTCGACCACGACCAGGTCCGCGCCGGCGCCGGCTACCTCGCGGCGCTGCCGTTCGAGACGCTCGCCGCGCACTACGACCCGCAGGCGCTGATCCGGGCCGGCGTCTACCCCGAGATCTGGCACACCGACGAACGGGCCCGCGACTATCTGCGCACCTGGTACGAGGGCCTGGTCGCCTTCTTCGGCCAGGCCGCGGCCGCGGGCGACTCCCTGGTGATCTACCTGACCTGAGGTGCGAGGATGAGCGCATGGTTGCCGCTGTCGAGGACGTGCCCGTCGCGGGCGACATGATCCGGCTGGGCCAGTTCCTCAAACTGGCGAACGTGGTCGACACGGGCGGCGAGATCAAGGACCTGCTCGCGTCCGGCGACGTGCTGGTCAACGGCGAGGTCGACGAGCGGCGCGGCCGGCAGCTGCGTCCCGGCGACATCGTCACCGTGGGCGGCCTGCGCCTGCGGGTCGCGCCGGCGTGACGCGGCGCCTAGACCGTGTACCGTCCGCCCGGCCGGGCGATCTCGACATGGCCGTCGAAGGTCGCCTCGGCCGCCTCCAGCGTGCGCGCCTCGCTGCCCCAGGCCGCCACGAGATGGGTCAGCACGAGCAGGCCCACCCCCGCCTTGGCCGCGATCTCGCCCGCCTCCCGGCCCGTCAGGTGCAGATCCGGCGGATTGTCCTCGCCGTCGAGGTAGCTGGCCTCGCACAGGAACAGGTCCGCGCCCTCGGCCAGCCGCTCCACCGCCTCGCACGGCGCCGTGTCGGCCGAGTACGCCAGCACGCGGCCGTCATGCTCCAGCCGTACGCCGAAGGTTTCGATGGGGTGGTTGACGCGGTCCACCGTCACCGCGAACGGGCCGATCTCCATGGTGCCCGGCGCCAGGGTGCGGAACTCGTACACGTCGTCGAGCGGGCCCTCGTTGCGCTGCGCGTACCCCGCCAGGATCCGCTCGGCCGTGCCGGCCGGGCCGTAGACGGGCAGCACCGGGTAGGGCCCCTCGGGGGCGTAGCGGCGCACGACGACGTAGCTGACGGCGTCGAGCACGTGGTCGGCGTGCAGGTGGGTGACGAGGATGGCGTCGACGCACTTCAGGCTGGCGTAGCGCTGCAACGCGGTCATCGAGCCGGGCCCGAAGTCGAGCAGCAGCCGGAACCCGTCGGCTTCCACCAGGTACGCGGAACAGGCCGACTCGGGTCCGGGGAAGCTTCCCGCGCACCCGAGGATGGTCAAGCGCATATCATGCCGCCGCTCCGTAGCTTGTGGCCGACCCGCTCGGGCGGGCGGTCACCGGGACGTCCCGGCCGAGGAAACGCCGAGCCAGCTGGGCGAAAGGCGCCTGGTCACCGGTCGCGATGAACCGGTGCACGGGCGGCGGCTGTGTCTCGGGCCGCAGGAGCCCTCGCTCGGTGAGCACCCGGTAGACCTCCTTGGCCGTCTCGTCGGCGCTGGACACGAGCGTAACCTCGGGGCCCATCACCAGCCCGATCAGGCCGGAAAGCATCGGGTAGTGGGTGCAGCCCAGCACCAGCGTGTCCACCCGGGCCCGTTGCAGCGGCTCCAGGTAGGACTCGGCCAGGCCGAGCAACGCCCGACCGGACGTGACGCCACGCTCGACGAAGTCGGCGAACAGCGGGCAGGCCACGCTGGTGACGTGCACCTGCGGGGCGGCGGCGAACGCGTCGGCGTAGGCGCCGCTGTTGACCGTGGCCGTGGTGCCGATCACACCGACGTGGCCGTTGCGGGTGGCCGCGGCGGCCCGGCGCACCGCCGGCCGGATCACCTCGATGACCGGCACACGGTAGCGCTCGCGGGCGTCGTGCAGGCACGCCGCCGCCGCGCTGTTGCACGCGATGACCAGAAGCTTCACGCCGTCGGCGACGAGCCGGTCGAGGCACTCCAGCGCGTAGCGCCGCACGTCCGCGATCGGCTTGTCGCCGTACGGGAAGTGCGCGGTGTCGCCCACGTATCGCACCTGCTCGTGCGGGAGCTGGTCGAGGATGGCCCGGGCGACCGTCAATCCACCGACCCCACTGTCGAAGATCCCGATCGGTGCGTCCGCCACGCAGCGGAGCCTACGCCGGCCAGGACCGGTTTTATGAGCGGTCCCGCGAGACTTGTCACGAACGCGACAGCCGATCATCACCGTTACGCACGGTTCCGTCACGCGTTGCACTCCATGGGGCGTGCTGCCTATCGTCACACAGCAGAGGTGCGCACAGCGGCCCAGCATCCGCTGGACTATTGCGGATCGAACCGGAAACGGAGACGACGTGGCTACCGACACCGAACCCCAGGTCACCGGGACCGCGGCGCACGTGCCGAACCAGCAACGGCCCGCCGACCTGTCGATCACCGGCCTGCACACCGCGCTCAAGACCCACCCGATCGCCCCGGCGATCCGGGTCACCGCCGACGACGACTCGCCGCGCCTGCGGCACCTGGTGGTGGCGAGCACGTGGGCCGCCCTGCTGGGCGTGCTCGGGCTGGCCATCGGCACGCGTGGGTTCGTCGGCGTCCTGGCCGGCGACGCGGCCGGCTGGTACGAGCCGACCCTGATGATCCTCGGCACGGTCGGCATCGGGCTGACCATCGCCGGCTTCGCCACGATCCACCGCGACCGGGTGCCGTGGATGCTGCTCGGCGCGGCGTCCCTGACGCTCCTGGCCGGCCTGGCCGCCACGATCAACGCCTTCTAGGCGCGATCAACGCCTTCTAGCCATCAACGCCTTCTAGGCGCCCTCGCGGGCTACGCCCAGAGCTGGCCTTCCAGGGCGTTCTCGGCGTCGGCGAGGGTGCCGCCGTAGGCGCCGGTCGACAGGTACTTCCAGCCGCCGTCGGGGACCAGGAAGGCCACGTCCGCCCGCCGGCCGGCCTTCATCGCCTCGTGCGCGACGGCCAGCGCCGCGTGCAGGATCGCGCCGGTGGAGAACCCGGCGAAGATGCCCTCCACCTCGACGAGCTGCCGGGTACGCAGGACCGCGTCGCGGGTACCCACGGAGAACCGCCGGGTCAGCACCGAGGCGTCGTACAGCTCCGGCACGTACCCCTCGTCGATGTTGCGCAGCCCGTAGACGAGCTCGCCGTAGCGGGGCTCCGCCGCGATGATGGCGACGTCGTCGACCTTCTCGCGCAGGTAGCGCCCCACGCCCATCAGCGTGCCGGTGGTGCCCAGGCCGCCCACGAAGTGGGTGATCGTGGGCAGGTCACGCAGCAGCTCGGGGCCTGTCGTCTCGTAGTGCGCGCGCCAGTTGCCGTCGTTGGCGTACTGGTTGAGCATGATCCAGTCGGGGTGCTCGGCGGCGATCTGGCGCGCCTGCGCCACGGCCGCGTTCGAGCCGCCCGCCGCCGGCGAAAAGATGATCTCCGCGCCGTACATGCGGAGCAGTTGGGTCCGCTCGGCGGAGACGTTCTCCGGCATGACACACACCAGCCGGTAGCCGCGCAGCTTGGCCACCATCGCCAGGGCGATGCCGGTGTTGCCGCTGGTCGGCTCCAGGATGGTGTCGCCGGGCCGGAGCCGGCCCGCCGCCTCGGCTTCCTTGATCATCCAGATGGCGGGGCGGTCCTTGACGCTTCCGGTCGGGTTGCGGTCCTCGAGCTTCGCCCACAGCCGGACCTCCGGTGAGGGCGAGAGCCGGGGCAACCCGACCAGAGGCGTGTCGCCGCACGCGTCGAGGAGGCTCTCGTAGCGTGCCATGACGTCAGAACCGCTGGCTCGCCAGGCCCGCGTCGGACAGCGGGCGACCGAGCAACGCGGCGGCGGCCATGAGGCCGAGCGCCCCGCCGGCCACGGCCGGCAGGATCGTCACCGTGTCGCCGTCGTTGAGCTTCGCGTCGAGCGCGCCGAGGAAGCGGACGTCCTCGTCGTTGACGTAGACGTTGACGAAGCGGTGCAGGCCGCCCTCGGGGGTGATGAGCCGGCCGCGCAGGCCGGAGAACTTGGCGTCCAGGTCGTTGAGCAGGTCGGCGAGGGTGTCGCCGCTGCCCTGCACGGCCTTCTCGCCGCCGGTGTACGAGCGCAGGATGGTCGGGATGCGCACTTCGATGGCCATGGTTCTACAAACTCCTAGATCGGGTTTACGTCGGACGGGTGATCACGGGGCCTGGCGAAGATCAGGCGCGACACTCGTAATCGACCGTCGTCGGGCTCTGCCCGAACATGTAGGACTGCACTGCCACGGGATCCACCATCGCATTGAGCACCCGGACCGGCTCCTCGGTCACCACACCGTCCAGAATGCGGAACGAACGGACCTCCGCCGGACCCGGATCGCGCGTGGAGACGAGCAGGTAGTGGGCGTTGGGCTCACTCGCCAGGTTGATGTCCGTGCGCGACGGGTAGGGCTCGGTCGCGGTGTGCGAGTGGTAGATCACGACGGGCTCCTCGTCCCGGTCGTCCATCTCGCGCCACACCCGCAACTGCTCCATCGAGTCGAAGCGGTAGAACGTGCTGGACCGCTCCGCGTTCTCCATGGGGATGTGCCGCTGCGGCCCCTCCCGCCCGATCGGCGCGGCCACGACACCGCACGCCTCGTCCGGGTGGTCCCGGCGCGCGTGGGCGACGATCGCCTCAAGGATCCCCGCGTCGATGCTCAGCACATAACCCAGGCTACCTTGCAGTTGTTGATCAAGAAACCCTACTCCATCAGGGCATCGACGAGCGAGCCCTGAAGCCCCGTCAGGAACCCGTACACCGCCAGTTGGCGGACCCGCTGCGAGGTCGGATCGGCCGCGACCGCGTCGTCGATCTCCGTCTCGAAGTCGGTGTCGTCCCGGATGTCCAGTCGCAGGCCCAACGCCAGGCGCATGTCCGTGAGCCCGCGCACCCACGTGTCGGCGGACTCCTCGGTGAGGCGTACGTCACCACCGTTGCGCGGCAGATCCGCGATCATCTCGCGGAAGCCGGCTACCTTGGCCCCCCGCAGGTCGTCCTCGGTCAGCTCGCGCATCTCGGCGGCCGCCTCGGGATCGTCGCGGTACATGTCCGGCAGCAACCGGGCCACCACCGGATTGTCGCGGTCGGGCGCCTCGGCGAGCATCTCGGTCAGCTGCGCCGCGCACTGGCGCAGCACGAGCGCGGCCTCCCGGTCAAAGTGGGCCACCAGCTCGGCGCCGTCGCGGTAGAACATCACTACTGCTGGTCCACCGTGGCCCACAGGCCGTACCCGTGCAGGGCCGAGGCGTCGTGCTCCATCTTCTCCCGCGACCCCGACGAGACCACCGCCTTGCCCTTGTGGTGCACGTCAAGCATGAGGCTCTCCGCCTTCTCCCGGCTGTACCCGAACAGCTTCTGGAAGACCCAGGTCACATACTGCATCAGGTTGACCGGGTCGTTCCAGACGATGGTCACCCAGGGCCGGTCGGCGCCGGGCACCTCGTCGACATCGGGTGTCTCGGTCGGCACCGCGAGTGGAGTCGCCACGACCCCATCCTATTGACCGCGCCGCCGTCACGCCCCGGAGGACAGCGCAGAGGTGATCGCTCGGGCGTACTGGCTGCTCACGCCGTCCGGAACGCCGGTCTGGGCGGGGATGCCGTGCCGGCCCAGGTGCAGGCCCATCCCGCCATGCGGGTCCAGCTCCAGGTGCATGCCCACGCCGGTCGGCACCTTCGCGCGCGGCGCCAGCAACACCACCGGGTGTACGCCCACCTGCGCGCTCGCCGGGCCCACCAGCCCGCGCGGGATGCCCCCGAGGCGCTCGTCGATGATCGCCACCACCCGGGGCCGGGTCCGCCTGCTGCGGTGGCGGGTGTCGACCAGTGCCCGCAGCGCCCCGCCGAGCAGCTTCGCGTGGCGGCGGCTGTACGCCGGCCCGCCGTCGCGCGATACCAGCGGCAACGTGCGCGCGTGCGGCAGCTCGGCCAGCCAGTCCCAGTCGTCGTCGGGCACCGGGGCGACCGCCGCCACCAGCGACAGGTCCCCCGGCGCGTACAGGACGGCCAACTGGGTCACCACCCGCCGCAGCAGGCCGGCCGCCTGCGCCGGTTCGCCGCGCACCGCCAGCGGGTCGAGGGCGCCCACCTTCACCGGCACCGGGCCGGGCGGCGTGCCGTGGCGCCAGCCCACCCGCACCATCAGCTCGTTGTCCTTGCCGACCGTGCCCGGCTCGGGTGGGCCCTGCCGGGCCAGGTGCGTCACGGCGAGCGGGTCGAGCCCCACCCAGCCCACGTCCGGGTCGCCGAACGGGTCGCGCCACGGCTCGGCGGCGGTACGCACTTGAAGCAGCATGGACCGCACCGACACCAGGTCACCCGGACGCAGGTCGCAGCCGTCGTCGGCCGGCAGCCCGTTGACCCGGGCCGGCCCGAACGGGGCCAGCCGCAGCCCGCCGGGCACGAGCTCGATGCGGGTCTCGTGCCCGCCGCCGGCCAGTTGCAGGCCCGTCTCCGGCACGACGAGCACCTCGCCGGCGCCGGGGCCGCCGATGACCGCCAGGATGGGCGGCGGCGTGACGACGCTGGAGCGCAGCAACGGGTTGCCTGTCAGCGGGCCGGGGGCGGCCGGCTCGTGCGGCAGCGGCCGCACCGGCGGCGGCTTGGCGGCCGGACGGGGTGGCGCCCCGTCCTTCGGCAACAGCTCCGCGAGCGCCGCGACGAACGCCGTGCAGCTGGCGTAGCGCCGGGCGGCGGTCTTCGCCAAGGCGCGCACGAACAGGGTGTCGGCCTCGGGCGGCAGGTCGGGCCGGTGGTCGCGGATGCGGGGCGGCGGCAGCGTCAGGTGCGCGGCCATCATGGCGACCTGGCTGTCGCGCTGGTAGGGCGGCTGCCCGGTCAGGCACTCGTACGCCACGCAGGCCAGGGCGTACTGGTCGCAACGACCGTCGAGTGGCTCGCCGGTGAGCTGTTCGGGCGAGCAGTAGGCGACCGTACCCACGAACTCGCCGGTCGCGGTCAGCCGGTCGTCGTCGCCGACCCACTTGCTGATGCCGAAGTCGGTGATGTACGACCGGTCGTCCGGGGTGACGAGCACGTTGCTGGGCTTCACGTCGCGGTGCACGATCTGCTCGGCGTGCGCCATGTCCAGGGCGTCCGCGATGGGCCTGAGCAGCGCCACCGTGCGGGCCAGGTCCAGCGTGCCGGCCCGCTCGATGACGGCGGCCAGGTCGGCCCCCTCGACATACTCCATCGCCAGGTAGAGCAGGCCGTCCGCCTCGTCGGCGGTGTAGATCGTGACGATGTGCGGGTGGCGCAGCTTCGCCGCCGCCAGCGCCTCCAGCCGCAGCCGCTGGCGGTAGACGGGATCGCTCGCGTAGTAGCGGTGCAGCACCTTCACCGCGTCGACGCGCTTGAGCATCCGGTGCCGGCACAGGTAGATCTCCCCCATGCCGCCGGCGCCAAGGCGCTGGATAACCTCGTATGCGGCGAACCGGACGCCAGGCGCAAGGTCGGCGTCACCGTCGCCACCCGCGCGGTGTCGGCTCACGGCGAGCGGCCCTTCACTGAGTCTGTCCGGCATGAACCTGGTGCGGAGCAGTCCGTGCGAGGTCGGTCGTGTCCGCCTGGGTACACGCGCCGCCACGGTCGGTGGTGGAGCTGAGCCACCGAGTGTACGGGTTCCGTCTCGCCGCGTGGGGGTTGGGCGTCACAGATCCGATCCGCTCGTCCGCCGCGCACGACAGCCTAGGCTGGAGACCGTGACACACCCAGACATCGCGCTGCTGACGGACCACTACGAACTGACGATGGTGAGCGCCGCGTTGCGCGACGCGACCGCCGAGCGTCGGTGCGTCTTCGAGGTGTTCGCGCGCCGCCTGCCGCCCGGCCGCCGGTACGGCGTGGTCGCGGGCGTGGGCCGGCTGCTCGACCTCGTGCGGCAGTTCCGATTCTCCCCGGAAGAGATCGAGTTCCTGCAACGCACGGGCGTTGTCGATGAACCGACAGCGGCGTGGTTGGCCGACTACGAGTTCAAGGGCGAAATCAGCGGGTACGCCGAGGGCGAGCTGTTCTTCCCCGGCTCGCCGATCCTGACCGTCGCCGGGACGTTCGCCGAGTGCGTGGTCCTGGAGACGCTGATCCTGTCGGTGCTCAACCACGACTGTGCCGTCGCGGTCGCCGCGGCGCGCATGGTCACCGCGGCGCGCGGGCGGCCCATCATCGAGATGGGCAGCCGCCGCACCCACGAGCAGGCGGCGGTCGCGGCGGCCCGGGCGGCCTACCTGGCCGGTTTCGCGTACACGTCGAACCTGGCCGCCGGCCACCAGTACGGCATCCCGACCGCCGGTACGGCGGCGCACGCGTTCACGCTGCTGCACCAGGACGAGCCGGCCGCGTTCGCCGCACAGGTCGCCGCGCTGGGCAAGCAGACGACGCTGCTCGTCGACACGTACGACATCTCCCAGGGCATCCGCAACGCCATCGAGGTGGCGGGGCCCGCCCTGCGCGCGGTACGCATCGACTCGGGCGACCTGTCCGTCCTCGCTCAGCAGTCCCGGGATCTGCTGGACTCCCTCGGCGCGACCGACACGAAGATTATCGTCAGCGGCGACCTCGACGAGTACGCCATCGCGGCGCTCGCCGCCGAGCCGGTCGACATGTACGGGGCCGGTACGGCGGTCGTCGTGGGCTCCGGTGCCCCGACGGCCGGCCTGGTCTACAAGCTCGTCGAGGTCGACGGCAGGCCCGTGGTGAAGCGCTCGGAGAACAAGGCGACGGTGGGCGGACGCAAGACGGCCGTACGCCGGCACAAGCCGACCGGCACCGCGATCGAGGAGATCGTCGTGTCCCAGGGCGACCCGGAGCCCGCCCCGCACGACCGGGCCCTGCAGCGGGTCTTTGTCCGCGACGGCGAGGTGCTGCCCGACGTGCCCACGTTGGAGCAGTCCCGCGACCACCTGCGGGACTGCCTGATCTCCATCCCGTGGGAGGGCCTCAAGTTGTCCTCGGGCGACCCGGCCATCCCGCTGACCGTTATCCCGGCCCGTACTTAGGAGGATTTTGTGACCCGCGCGCTCATCATCGTGGACGTGCAGAACGACTTCTGCGAGGGCGGCTCGCTGCCCGTGACCGGCGGCGCGGCCGTTGCCGCCGGCATCTCGGCCGCGCTGCGCTCGCAGGAGGCCGGCCGCTGGGACCACGTGGTGGCCACGAAGGACTACCACGTCGACCCGGGCGACCACTTCGGCAACCCGCCCGACTACGTCAACTCCTGGCCGGTGCACTGCGTCGTCGGTACGGGCGGCGTGGACTTCCATCCGGCCCTGGACACGGACCGCATCGAGGCCGTTTTCGAGAAGGGTCAGCACGCGGCGGCCTACTCCGGCTTCGAGGGCCACGCGGGCAGCATCGGCCTGGCCGCGTGGCTGCGGATGCGCGACGTCGACGCGGTGGACGTCGTGGGCATCGCCACCGACCACTGCGTACGGGCGACCGCCCTGGACGCGGCGGCGGAGGGCTTCGACACGACGGTTCTCCTGAACTACACGGCCGGGGTCTCCCCCGAGACGACGCAGGCTGCCCTGTCCGCGATGAGCCAGGCGGGCATCACCCTCCAGTAACGCCAAGCTGCGGCGGGAACGCCCCCTCGAGGGTCGTTTCCCGCCGCAGCTTACGGTGCGATGGAAGGGTCAGCGTTCGCCGGCCGTCTCCCCGCTCGGGGGTGCGTCGGTCGTGGCGGGGGCCGTGCTGACCGCGTCCCTGGCGTGGATGCTCAGGGTCGCCTCCCGGGAGGTGTCCACGGCCAGGTCGGGGAACTTCGCGTCGAACGCCGGACGCTCGGAGCGGATGCGCGGCATCCGGTCGAAGTTGCGCAGCGGCGGCGGCGACGACGTGGCCCACTCCAGCGAGTTGCCGTGGCCCCAGGGGTCGTTCTCGGTGACTACGCGACCGGCCGTGTAGGACTTCCACACGTTCCACAGGAACGGCAGCGTCGAGATGCCGGTGATGAACGCGCCGACCGTGGAGATCATGTTGAGCGTGGTGAAGCCGTCGGAGGCCAGGTAGTCGGCGTACCGCCGGGGCATGCCCTCCGTGCCCAGCCAGTGCTGCACCAGGAACGTCGTGTGGAAACCGATCGTGGTGAGCCAGAAGTGCAGCTTGCCCAGGCGCTCGTCCAGCATGCGGCCGGTCATCTTCGGGAACCAGAAGTAGATACCGGCGTAGGTGGCGAACACGATGGTGCCGAACAGCACGTAGTGGAAGTGCGCGACGACGAAGTAGGTGTCGGTGCCGTGCCAGTCCAGCGGCGGGCTGGCCAGCAGCACACCCGACAGGCCACCGAGCAGGAACGTCGCCAGGAAGCCGACCGAGAACAGCATCGGTGTCTCGAAGGTCAACTGCCCCTTCCACATCGTGCCGATCCAGTTGAAGAACTTGATGCCCGTCGGGACGGCGATCAGGAAGGTCATGAAGGAGAAGAAGGGCAGCAGCACCGCGCCGGTGGCGTACATGTGGTGCGCCCACACGGCGACCGACAGCGCGGCGATACCCAGCGTCGCGTAGATCAGCGTGGTGTAGCCGAAGATCGGCTTGCGGCTGAACACCGGGAAGATCTCGGACACGATGCCGAAGAACGGCAGCGCGATGATGTAGACCTCAGGGTGCCCGAAGAACCAGAACAGGTGCTGCCACAGCATGGCGCCGCCGTTGTCGGGGTTGAAGACCTGGGCACCGAGGCGCCGGTCCGCACCGAGCGCGAACAGCGCGGCCGCCAGGGGCGGGAACGCCATCAGGACGAGCAGCGTCGTCACCACGATGTTCCAGGTGAACACCGGCATCCGGAACATCGTCATGCCCGGCGCGCGCATCGTCACGACGGTGGTGATGAAGTTGACCGCGCCGAGGATGGTGCCGAAACCGGTGAGCGCGAGGCCG
>JAEZGP010000328.1 GCA_023437285.1 Actinomycetes bacterium
CCCGGGGGGGGGGCCCCCCCCCCCCCCCCCCCCCGCGCCGTACCCCGGTTTGGGCTGTGGGCTCGTCATGCCGTACTCTTGCCGATGGCGCACCTCGTGCGTCAGGCTGCCGTGTGTTCTTCGGCCGCGGCGGCCGAGACCGACCTCCAGCAGACCTGCTGAGTCATCACTTTAACGACAGGGAGTCCGCGTCCCATGTACGCGATCGTCAAGACCGGCGGCAAGCAGTACAAGGTTGCCGAGGGCGACGTCATCGAGGTGGAGAAGCTCGCTGGCGCGCCGGGTGACACGCTCTCGCTGACCGCGGTTCTGCTCGTCGACGGTGACAACCTGGTGACCGACGCGGCGAAGCTGGCCGAGGTGGCCGTCTCCGGCGAGGTGGTGGCCCACACCAAGGGCCCCAAGATCCGGATCCACAAGTTCAAGAACAAGACCGGCTACCACAAGCGCCAGGGGCACCGTCAGCCGCTGACGCAGGTGAAGGTGACCGGCATCTCGAGCGGGAAGTAGGCGCCGACATGGCACACAAAAAGGGTGCGTCCAGCTCCCGCAACGGCCGCGACTCCGCCGCCCAGCGGCTGGGTGTGAAGCGCTTCGGTGGCCAGGTCGTCAACGCCGGCGAGATCATCGTCCGCCAGCGTGGCACCAAGTTCCACCCGGGTGACCTCGTCGGCCGTGGCGGCGACGACACGCTCTTCGCGCTCGCCGACGGTGCCGTGCAGTTCGGCACCCGGCGTGGCCGCAAGACGGTCAGCATCGTGCCGGCCCAGGGCTGACCTGGCGGCACACACACGACGCCGAAACGGCGGGTCGGGCGTACACCCGGCCCGCCGTTTCCGTGTTTATCGCCCGAGAGGGCCTGAGAGGATGACATTGTGACGAGCTTCGTGGACCGCGCCGTCCTGCATGTGCAGGCGGGCAACGGGGGGCACGGCTGCGTCTCCATCCACCGCGAGAAGTTCAAGCCGCTCGGCGGCCCGGACGGCGGCAACGGCGGCCACGGCGGCAGCGTGCTGCTCACCGTCGACCCGAACGTACACACGCTTCTCGATTTTCACTTCAAACCCCATGTACGCGCTGAGAACGGCAAGGGCGGCGCCGGCAAGAACCGCGACGGCGCCAACGGTGCCGACCTGGTGCTGCATGTGCCCAACGGCACCGTGGTGCTGACCGAGGACGGGGAGGTCCTGGCCGACCTGATCGGCAACGGGACCACCTTCGAGATCGCGCGGGGCGGCCGCGGCGGGCGCGGCAACGCGGGCCTGGCCAACAGCCGTCGGCGCGCTCCGGGCTTCGCAGAACTGGGCGAGCCGGGCGAGCAGATCGACGTCGTGCTGGAACTCAAGAGCGTCGCCGACGTGGGCCTGGTGGGGTACCCGTCGGCCGGCAAGTCCTCGCTCATCGCGGCGATCTCGGCGGCGCGACCCAAGATCGCGGACTATCCGTTTACGACGCTCGTGCCCAACCTCGGCGTCGTCCGCGCGGGCGCCGACAGCTTCGTGGTCGCCGACGTGCCGGGCCTCATCCCGGGCGCCGCCACGGGCAAGGGCCTCGGCCTGCAGTTCCTGCGGCACATCGAGCGGTGTGCGGTCCTCGCCCACGTCGTGGACTGCGCGACCCTGGAGACCGAGCGCAACCCGGTCGAGGACATCGAGGTGCTCGAGGCCGAACTGGCCGCGTACGGAGGTCTGGCGGACCGCCCGCGCGTCATCGTCCTCAACAAGATGGACGTGCCCGACGCGCGCGACCTGGCCGACATCGTGCGCGCCGACCTCGCCGACCGCGGCTGGCCCATCTTCGAGGTCAGCGCGGTCAGCCACGAAGGGCTCAAGGAACTCGTGTACGCGCTCGCCGAGATCGTGAACAAGCAGCGCGAGCAGGCGCCGCAGGCGGAGCCGACGCGCATCGTCATCCGCCCGCGCGCCATCGACGACTCGGGCTTCACCCTCACCCAGGACGCCGACGGCACCTTCGTCGTGCACGGCGACAAACCGCGCCGCTGGGTGGTGCAGACGAACTTCGACAACGAGGAGGCCGTCGGCTACCTGGCCGACCGGCTCAACCGGCTCGGCGTCGAGGATGCCCTGGCCAAGGCGGGTGCGCAGCCGGGCGACCCGGTACGCATCGGCGACCGCGAGTTCGACTGGGAGCCCACGGTCGTGGCCGGCGACGAGTACACGCCCAGCCAGCGCGGCACCGACTGGCGCTTCGAGGAGCAGACGCACCGCCCGACGGCCGCGCAACGGCTCGCCGCCCGCAAGGGACGCCGTCGCCGGTACGAGGATGCCGAGGTCGAGGCGGCCGGCGAGGGCGGGGACGAACCCGAGGTCCAGGAGTAGGGACAGCCCCACCCTGAGGCCGCGACCTGCGGCGCCTGGGGTGTGCCCCCGACTCATGTTCAGGGCCGGGAGCAGGGCGTTCCCCGGTTCCGGCGCGGCGGCCGGCCGCGAACCATCGAGGTATGACCTCCCGCGTGTACGCCGCCGTGTCCCTGCTGAGCCTCGTCGTCGCCATCGTGGCGACGGCTGTCGGCCACCTGGGCCTGGGCCCCGGCTACGACCCGTTGACGTTGACGGTGAGCGACTACGCGCTGTCGGACCGGGGCACCGCGATCGAGGTCGCGATGGTGGTCCTCGCGCTCGGCGCGGCGGCCCTGCTGGCCGGGTTCGCGGCCAGCGGCGCCAGGGTGCGGGTGTGGCACGTGGCGCTGGTCGGCGTGTGGTCGGTCGGCCTGATCGTGGCCGCGATCGTACCGACCGATCCGATCACCGCCACGACCATGTCGACGGCCGCGCAGGTGCACCGCTACGCGTCGGTGTCCGCGTTCGTGGCGCTGCCCGTCGCGGCGTACGCGTTGGCACGCCTCGGTGCCCGTACTCCGGAATGGGGCCGGACCCGGCGCTGGGTGACCTGGCTGTGCGCGGTGGTGGCAGTCGGCCTCGGCGTGTTCTGGTATGTCGCGTTCCCCGGCGACCGGGTGATGATGGGGCTGGTCGAGCGGGTGCTCATCGGAGTCGAGCTGGTCATGCTCGGGGTGCTGTCCGTGGCGCTGCTGCGCGACCCGCGGCGGCAGCGCTCAGCCGCTCAGCCGCGCTCAGCCGTTCAGCCGCGCCACGGTGGGCAGCACCTGCGCGGCCACCTTCTGGCAGATCCCGTCGCCGTACCGGATGCCGCGCCGGCCGGGATAGTTCGTCATGACGGCCAGCGCCCACTCGTCATTGACCGCCATGCAGTTGACCTGCCAGCGGTTGTCGGCATGCCGGAACCAGCCGTTCTTCGCGGCAACCGCGGCGCGGGCGTCCGGGGCCACGGCGTACGGGATGCCGAAGTCGCCCACGCCGCGTAGGTTACGCATCTCGTTGAGCAGCCAGGGGGTCCACTGTGGTCCGGCGGCCGTGCCGTCGGCGATGCAGTCGGCCAGGCGGGAAAGGTCGCGCGCCGAGACGTACGTCTGGCTCCACATGTCGGGGAAGATGCCGGCGTCGGTCATCCGGCAGTTGCGCATGAGCTGCCGGGAGCCCTTCTCCTTGCCGATCGCCGCCCAGATCCGGTCGGCCATGGGATCGCTGCTGTCGCGGATCATCCCGCGCAGCTGATCCATCCGGTACGCGGGCGGTTTCCTGCCGCTGGCACCCGCCCGACGGAGATATTCGGCGGCCAACCCGGCCTTGATCACCGATTCGGAGAAGCGGGTCTGGCCCCGGTTCGCCGAGCCGTACTCCGTGCCCGTCGCGCGGTGGATGACCGCCCAGGAGTACCAGCCGTCCACAGTGATCCTGGCGGTCGGCACCGGACTGGCGACCGCACCGGACGTGGCCGGCGGCGTCCCCGCCCGGGGCGACGCGGGAGCCGGGGTG
>JAEZGP010000447.1 GCA_023437285.1 Actinomycetes bacterium
GCCGGTGCGTCCGCTGGTGGCCGCCGGCGACGAGGTCGCGGCGGGCACGCCGATCGGCATGGTGTCGGCCGGCCACGCGGGCTGCCCCGCCCCGGCGTGCCTGCACTGGGGCGCGCGCCGGGCCGCCACGTACCTGAACCCGCTCACCCTGCTCGGCCCACCCCGCCTACGGCTCAAGCCGCTGGAGCGCTGAACCGTGGCGGCACCTGCGGGGACCGCCACGGTTCACCGCTCGGCGGTCAGGCCCACGGAGTCGAATACGGGTCACCGCTCGGCGTTCAGGCGCGCGGGTGGGCCTGGTCGACCGCGCGGCGTAGGCGGTCGACCGACACGTGGGTGTAGAGCTGCGTGCTGCCGAGCGACGCGTGGCCGAGCAGTTCCTGCACCGAGCGCAGGTCGGCGCCGCCGTCGAGCAGGTGGGTGGCGGCGCTGTGGCGCAGCCCGTGCGGCGACAGGTGGCCCAGCCCGGCGGCCCGGGCCCAGGAGGCCACCACCGCGCGTACCGAGGTCGGTTGCAGCCGGGCGCCCCGCACCCCGAGCAGCAGGGCTGACCCGCTGGCCGGGCCGGCCAGCAGTGGCCTGCCGTCGGCCAGCCACGCGTCGAGCGCGCGTTGCGCCGGCAGCCCGTACGGGACGGTGCGTTCCCGGCCGCCCTTGCCGAGCACGCGCAACACCCGCCGGCCGTGGTCGATGTCGCCGACGTCGAGCGCGCACAGTTCGCTGACCCGGATGGCGGTGGCGTAGAGGAGTTCCAGCACGGCCGCGTCGCGTACCCGCACGGGGTCGTCGGCGACGTTCGGTCGGGTCGCGGGAGCGGTCACGAGGGCGGCGGCCTGGTCGGCGCGCAGCACGTCGGGCAGCGTGTGGCGGCTCTTCGGGCTGGCCAGCGCCGCGCCCGGGTCGTGACTGAGCAGGCCGACGCGGTGGGCCCACGCGGTGAACGTGCGCGCCGACGCCGACCGGCGGGCCAGCGTCGACGGGGCGACGCCGCCCATCCGCAGGTTGGCCAGCCACCGGCGCAGCAGCGCCACCGTCAGGGCGTCAACGCCCCGCGGCCCGGCGAAGGCGAGCAGGCTCACCACGTCGGCCACGTACGCCCGCACGGTGTGGGGCGATCGGTTGCGTTCGGCGGCCAGGTGCCGGGCGAACTCGTCCACCGCCTCGCGCGCGGCGTCGGGCAGCTCGGCGTGGCGGTCGCGGGTGCTGTGATGTTCCGTGGGGTGGCTCACCAGCCGACGGTGCGGCGCCGGCCGCCGTGCGGTCAAGCCGCCACACCGCCGATGCCACACCGTCGTTGGTCAAGTACCGGAGGTGCCGCGCTGCGCCAGCCGGTAGCGACCGCCGGCGGACACGACAAACCCGAGCTCCTCGAGCGCGGGCAGCGTGGCGCGGGCATCGCGGGCCGACACGCCCGCCGCGGCGGCGACCTCCTCGGCCGTGCGCGGGGCCTTCGGACGTACCCCGTCGAGGACCTGTGCCTGCAGGTCGGTGAGCACGTCGGCGTCGCGGTCGGGGGCCCGTTGCGGGCTGGCCAGGTCCACGCCGATGCGGCCCACGTCCTCGATGATGTCGTCGACGGTGGCGACCAGCCGGACGCCCTCCTCGCGGGCCTCCGCGTGGCAGCCGACCGACGAGGCGGACGTGGCCGGCCCCGGCACCACCAGCGCCGGCCGGCCCAGCCGCATGGCCCGGTGCAGCGTGAACCGGGCCCCGCTGCGCAGCCCGGCCTCCACCATGACGGTGCCCCGCGTCAGCGCGGCGATGACCCGGTTGCGGACGAGGAACCGGGCCCGGTGCGGGTCGCTGCCCGGCGGCCACTCGCTCAGCAGCAGCCCGCCGGCGTCGACGATCCGCTCGAACATGCCCGACAGGCTCACCGGGTATGGCCGGTCGACGCCGCACGCCAGGATCGCGACGGTCACGCCGCCGGCGGCGAGCGCGCCCCGGTGCGCGGCGGCGTCGATGCCGAACGCGCCGCCCGACACCACTGTCCAGCCCCGCTGCGCGAGCCCGAAGGCCAGTTCGGTGGCCATATGTTCGCCGTACGCCGTGGCGGCCCGGGCCCCGATCATCGACACGGACCGCTCGCAGGCGTCGGCGAGCGGTTCGGCTCCCCGTACCCACAGGCACAGCGGCGGGTCGGTGTCCCGGTCGACCGTGCCCTGCTTGTCGCGGCTGAGGCGGACCAGGTCGTCGAGCTGGTGCGGCCACCCGTCGTCACCGGGGGTGAGCAGCTCCACGCCGAGCCGCTCGGCCTCGACGGTGGCGCGCGCCGCGTGCAGCATCGCCTCGGCGAAGCGTCCGCGCGGCGCGATCGTGGCCAGCCGGGGCGCGACCACCTGCCGCAGGCCCTCGCCGACGTTGCCGGCGACGACGTCGCGCAACGCGACCGCCGGCCCCACCCGCCGCACCAGGATGCCCAGGTCGCGGCGCCCCGGCTCGACCAGGTGCGCCAGCGCGATGTACGCGAGCCGGGTGGCCCGCAGCTCGTCCTCGGAGGTCATGCCGGCCCCTCGCCGATCCGCAGTTGCATGGCTTCGTTCACCTCGTACGCCCCGGGCGACGCCCGCCCCGCCAGGTCGCTCAGCGTCCACGCCGCTCGCAGTACACGATCATGGCCGCGCGCGGACAGCGCGCCCCGGTCGAGCGCCTTCATCAGGTCGCGGGTGGCGGCGGCGGGCAGCCGCCACGGTCGCCGGCGCAGGGCCACCCCCGGCACGGCGCTGTTGGTGGCCCAACCGTGCGCCGCCCACCGCTCGGCGGCCACGGCGCGGGCCTGCGCCACCCGAGCCGCCACGGTCGCCGACGTCTCGATCTCGTCGACCTCGGCGAACAGCTGCGCCGGCTTGATCGGAAACAACGTGACCCGCAGGTCGATGCGGTCGAGTAGCGGCCCGGAGAGCCGGTTGAGGTAACGACGCCTGGCCAGCCGCGAGCACTCACAGTCACCGGCCGCGTTGGCGCACGGGCAAGGATTCGCGGCGAGCACCAGCTGTACGCGCGCCGGATAGACCGTGGCGCC
>JAEZGP010000453.1 GCA_023437285.1 Actinomycetes bacterium
GGGTGGCGTTGACCCCGCGCGCGAAGTCGAGCAGCGCGGTCGGCACGTCGGCGCCGACGACCTGGTGGTAGGTGCCGCCCAGGCTCTCCACGAGTACCCGCTGGCGGGCCAGCAGCGCGGAGTCCGCGCCGGCCAGGCCGTCGTTGCGGGCCACGTGGACGGCGAGCAGGTCGGCGCCCTTGGTGCGGGCGGCGACGCGCGCGGCCCGGCGCACGAGCGTGTCGCCCTCCGGGCCGCCGGTCAGCGCCACCACCACCCGCTCGCGCGCCTCCCAGGTCGCGTCGATGCCGTGGTCGGCGCGGTACCGGTCGAGCTCGTCGTCCACCCGGTCGGCCAGCCACAGCAGGGCCAGCTCGCGCAGCGCGGTCAGGTTGCCGACCCGGAAGTAGTTGCCCAGAGCGGCATCGACCCGCTCGGGCCGGTAGACGTTGCCGTGCGCCATCCGGCGGCGCAGGGCCTCCGGCGTCATGTCGACCAGCTCGATCTGTTCGGCCCGGCGCACCACCTCGTCCGGTACGGTCTCGCGCTGCGGCACGCCGGTGATCTGGTGGACCACGTCGTTGAGCGACTCCAGATGCTGGATGTTGACCGTGGTGAGCACGGTGATGCCCGCGTCGAGCAGCGCCTCGATGTCCTGCCACCGCTTGGTGTGGCGGGTGCCGGGCACGTTGGTGTGCGCCAGCTCGTCGACGAGGGCCACCTCGGGCCGGCGGGCCAGCACGGCGTCGAGGTCCAGCTCGGTGAACACCACGCCCCGGTGGGTCAGCTCCCGGCGCGGCACGATCTCGAGCCCGGCCAGCAGCGCCGCCGTGTTCGGCCGGTCGTGAGTCTCCACGAGACCGACGACCACGTCGGTGCCGCGCCGCGCGCGGCGCCGGCCCTCCTCCAGCATCCGGTACGTCTTGCCGACGCCCGGGGCGGCGCCCAGGTAGACGCGCAGCTGGCCGCGTGCCATGGCGAGGGCCCCCTTTCCGTACCCAATCTAGCCCCGGGCCGGGTGGCGCCGGTCGAGGTCGAGGTTGAGTTCGAGCACGTTGACCCCGGGCTCGCCGAGCAAGCCCAGCGTCGGTCGGGCCGTGTGCGCGGCGATGAGGTCCCGCACGGCCGCCACGTCGACGCCGCGTTCGCGCGCCACGCGGGGCGCCTGCAGGTCGGCGTACGCGACGCTGATGTGCGGGTCCAGCCCGCTGCCGCTGGCGGTCACCGCGTCGGCGGGCACGACCGGGTGGGCCGGCGCGTCGCCCCGTACGGGCGTGACGACCCCGGCGGCGTAGTCGGCGCCCGGCGTGGCGCACTCGACCGCGACGCCCTCGTAGGCCGCCAGGAACGGCCTCGCCGGGCACGGCTCGTTGAGGCTGACCGCGCGGGTGACCGGCCCGGTCGCGCCGGCGCGGTGGAACACGGCGAGGACGGCACCGACCCCGCCGGCCGTGCAGTACGGGCGCCGGCCGTCCACGCCCTCCCGCTCGCCGATCGCGCGGCTGCGAGCGCAGACCTGGGTCAGCAGGCTCAGCCGGCCGCCGGCCGGGTCGTCGACGATGTCCTCGGGACCCAGGTTGCTGGCCGAGGTCGCGGTGGGGTCGTAGCCGGAGCCGGCCGCGGACGGACGCGGTTGCACGTACCCGGGAAGGGTTATTCCGGTGTCGTCCGTGAAGAGCTGTCCGATGAGGCGGCTGCCCACGGTCGTGCCGCCGACCGTGATGAGCGATCCGTCGGCGCGCTCGGCCAGGCCCGGCAGCCGGGCGGCGCCGGTCACGGCCAGCGGGTAGGCGAGGCCGAGCAGCGCGGTGAGGACGAGCAGCGCGCGCAGCGCCGCGAGGTGTTGGCCGAGCCAGGACGGTATGCGCATCAGGAGATCCCCGGGATGGACGAGAGGATGAGGTCGATGAGCTTGATGCCGACGAACGGGGCGATGACGCCGCCCACGCCGAAGACGATCAGGTTGCGGCGCAGCAGCGCGGCCGCCCCGCCGGGCCGGTAGCGGACCCCGCGCAACGCGAGCGGGATCAGCGCGACGATGACGAGGGCGTTGAAGATGACCGCGGCCAGGATCGCCGAGGTCGGGCTCGCCAGCCGCATGATGTTGAGCGTCTCCAGGCCCGGGTAGACGACCACGAACATCGCCGGGATGATCGCGAAGTACATCGCGATGTCGTTGGCGATGGAGAACGTCGTCAGCGCGCCCCGGGTGATCAGCAACTGCTTGCCGATCGCCACGATCTCGATGAGCTTCGTGGGGTCGGAGTCGAGGTCGACCATGTTGCCGGCCTCCTTGGCGGCCGACGTACCGGTGTTCATGGCGACACCGACGTCGGCCTGGGCCAGCGCGGGGGCGTCGTTCGTGCCGTCGCCCGTCATCGCGACGAGGTTGCCGCCCGCCTGCTCGCGCCGGATGAGCGCGAGCTTGTCCTCGGGCGTGGCCTCGGCGAGGAAGTCGTCCACGCCGGCCTCCGCCGCGATCGCCCGCGCGGTCACCGGGTTGTCGCCGGTGATCATCACCGTGCGGATGCCCATCCGGCGCATCTCGTCGAAGCGCTCGCGCATGCCGTGCTTGACGACATCCTTGAGATGCACGACGCCCAGCGCGCGGGCGGGCCCGTCGCCGCCGCGGT
>JAEZGP010000546.1 GCA_023437285.1 Actinomycetes bacterium
CGTCGGCGCCGCCCTGCTGGTGGCCGCCGCGGGCGTGGCTGTCTGGGCCGGCGGCCTGCGCGGCTCCAAGGGCGCCGAGGCCGGACCGCCCGTGCCGAGCGCCCCGACCCTGGCCTGCACCGCCACGTACTGGGTGCGCAGCGACAACGGCACCCGGTTCACTGGCGAGCTGCTCGTCGCCAACGACGGCACCACGCACATCGACGGCGACTGGAACATCACCTTCCGGTACCCGGGCAGCCAGCGAATCGAGCGACTCGGCAACGTCCGGGTGACCGATTCCCGGCTCGCCACCGGCACCGAGCCCGCCGGCTGGACGCAGGACGGTCAGGCCGTGTCCGTGTTCCCCGGCCGGTTGACCGCCAAGGCCCGGTCCGTCGAGCCGAACAAGCAGGTCAGCATCCCCTTCGAGGGCTCCTACGACGAGCGCAACCCGATGCCGAACTCGTTCGTCGTCAACGGGGTAGCCTGCCAGCCGGTCCTGGTCGGCCCGGTCGACAAACCGCCGCCCACCCGGCCCAACTCGGGCGAGGAACCGGCAGTGACCACGGCGCCGCCCAGCACGGCCCCCACGGAGGCCCCCGTCGAGGAGCCGTCGGCAGCCCCGCCGACGACCAGCCGCCCGGACCCGGTCGAGACGTCCGCCCCGCCGACCACCAGCGCGCCGGAAACGCGGGAGACGTCAAACCCGGTCGCCGACCTCCTCGACGCCCTGACCGACTGACCGGTCAGCCGCCGTCGGGGGAGGTGGCCCGCCGCCGCAGCGTCCAGGTGATGCACACAACCTGGACAATCCTCCAAAATCTATGGATAACCCAATCCATGGACTACTGTCCGTAACGTCTTCGCCCCGACCGCCCACCCCTCCCGCCGCCCTTTGCTCTGCTTACCTATACGCATCGGTAGCGGTGAGTGACCGAGGCGCCCATCGGTCGTGAGCTATTTGACCCAGTAAATACCCATTAAATGGGTGCTTACCTGGAGTAAGCAGAGCAAAGGACGGAGGGGTGGGTGGATTGGAGGGTGGCTGAACTCACTCTCCGTTACATGACGCCGAGTTACGGCGTTTCCGCAACGGTAGGTGCGTGGTTGGTCGGCCAAAGGTGGGTGGCGCGGGCAGGCGAGACAGAGGGAGCGCCCAAAGAGTTTTAACCCCGGGGTCAGGGGGTCAGCAGGGTGCGGACGGCGCGTTCGGCGGCCGGGCCGGTGGGCGGGGCCGCGGCGGGCAGGTCGATCGTGATGCCCTGCTCGTACGCGTCGATGACGCGGGGGTCCACGTAGGACGCGCGGGCGATCGCCGGGGTGTTGCCCAGGTCGTCGGCGACCGACCGCACCACCTGCGAGATCACCCGGCGGCGCCGGGTCGCCGACGACGGTCGCTCCGCCTTGGACAGGGCCGCGGCGGCGCGCACGGTGGCGTGCCAGGTGCGCAGGTCCTTGGCGGTCATCGGGGCGCCCGCGGCCTTCGCCAGATAGGCGTTGATGTCGGCGGCGTGCAGGACGCGCATGCCGCGCTTCGACCGGTACGCCAGAAGCCTTTCTTCCGGCTCGCGGACCCGCAGCAACGCGCGGACGGTGAGCGCCGAGCGGGCGTCCTTGATGGCGATGTCGTGCTCGATGCCGCCCTTGCCGCAGAACCGGAAGCGCATCGTGTCCCGGCCCGCGCTGACGTGGCGGCACTGCAACGTGGCGATGCCGTAGCTGGGCTCGTCGCCGGCCGCGTACTGGTCGCTGCCGACGCGGAACAGGCCACGGTCGATGAGGCGCACCGCCAGCGCCAGTACCCGTTTGCGCGTCAGGCGTTTGTCGTTGAGATCCGTGCTCACCGTGCGGCGCACCGCGGCCAGGCGCTCGGCCACCGTCGCCACCCTGGCGAACTTGCGCCGGTCGCGCCGGTCACGCCACACGCGGTGATAGAGGTACTGGCGACGACCGGCCGCGTCCGTGCCCACCGCCTGCAGGTGGCCGGCCGGGTCCGGGCAGATCCACACGTCGCGCCAGGCCGGCGGGATGGCCAGCGCCTCGATGCGCTTGATGATCCGCTCGTCGGCCAGCTTGCGGCCGTGACGGTTGTAGTAGCCGAAACCCTTGCCGTACCGCCGACGGGTGTAGCCCGGCTGCGCCGGGTCACTGCGGTTCAGGCGCATGGAACTCCGGCAGGATGTCGGTCGCGTACATGGTGATGAGCTCTTTGTAGTGCGGACCGACGGCGCCTACGTGCAGCACGTCGAAGCCGGCCTGCTCGTACTGCTGGGCAAGCTCGACGTAGGGCTGCGGGTCAGGGCCGTGGGGCATCTTCATCTGGTCGCGGGTGACCAGCGTCGACGCCTGCTCGAAGTGCTCCGGGGTCGGCAGCACCTGGGACAACTCGCCCGGCAGGCCCTCGTTCGGCCAGAGCCGGTACGCGATGTCCAGGCCCTCCTCGACACTCGGTGCCCAGCAACCCTTCATCGCCGCGAGCGTCGGCTTGCCGTGCGGGTTGCCGGTGCCGGCTGCCTCCCGGAACCGGCGTACCGCGTCGGCGTCCGGCATCGTGGAGATGAACCCGTCGCCGATGTCGGCGGCCAGCTCGATCG
This sequence comes from Actinomycetes bacterium, assembly GCA_023437285.1. Lineage (GTDB taxonomy): Bacteria > Actinomycetota > Actinomycetes > Mycobacteriales > Micromonosporaceae > Luedemannella. The sequence continues at coordinate 2,577 of JAEZGP010000546.1, forward strand.
CCTTCGGGCCGAACGCGGAGACGTACACGTCCGGCGGGGTGTCCGGAATCGTGTACAGGCGGGCGTGATCGACGGTGTAGAAGCGGCCGTCGTGGTTGACGACCTTGCCGGTCCACAGCTTCCGCATGATCTCGACGGCCTCCTCGAGCATCTCCAGGCGGACCGAGGCCGTCGGCCACGCGTCGCCCAGGATGTGCTCGTTGAGTGCCTCGCCGCTGCCGACCCCGAGGTGGAAGCGGCCGTTGGTGAGTACGGCGCTGGTGGCGGCCGCCTGCGCGATGATCGCCGGGTGGATGCGCACGGTCGGGCAGGTCACGGCCGTGATGATCGGCAGGTCGCACACCTGGCTGACCGCCCCGATGATCGACCAGACGAACGGCGCCTGGCCCTGCTCGTCATTCCACGGGTGGTAGTGGTCGGAGACGAACAGCGACGTGAAGCCCGCCTCGGCGGCCAGACGCGCCTGCTCGACGAGTTCCGCCGGCGTGAACTCCTCGGTGGAAAGGAAATAACCCATACGCATGGCGTACAGGTGACCCAAAAGCGACGGGTTAAACGTCGGCCGCCGCGCTCAGGCCCGCGGCGGCGTCGACGAGCCAGGCGGCGAGGTAACGGGCGAGGGAGGGACGCACGACAAGCACGTACTCGTCGTCGGCCCGGCGCCAGACGAGCGCCTGCGTACGGGCGACGTGCGTCTGGACGCAGCCGCCGATGTGGAACCGGTCCGGTCGCAGGTCCACCGCGCAGCCGAAGGCCAGCAACTGGCGGGCGTGCGACCCGAGGACCGCGATCGCGACGCGGGCCTGGGAGGTGTCGACCACCGACCACGCCCTTTGCGGGGCCGCCGGAACGCCCCCGGGCGGGCTGACCAGCAGCGTTTCGTCGGGGCCGAGCCACAGGGCGGTGTGGGTGGCGGTGACGATCGTCGTGTTGGGCGGCATGGGGGCCGGGCCACGGACGGTGAGCTGGCCGCCCAGCGGCACGTCGACGATGCGCACACTGTCGCCGGTACGGTCGGCGACCGCCGCGAACGGGGCCGCGAAGCACGCGTTCGGGTCCGTTGGCGGGTCCGGCAGCGACACGACGGTCCCGGGCGGGTTGCCGTCGCGGCGGGTGTTGTGCGGGTCGTAGAACACCGGGCTGGTCACCGTGACCGCGGTTGTGCGCAGGCCGGTGCCGTCGAGCAGGGTGGCGTGCAGGCGTTTGCCGTGGCGGTGCTTACCTGAGGTAAGCAGAGCCAGCGCGAACGAGCGGCCGAGCGCGGCGCTGTGGTAGCTCGACGTCACGTGCCCGACCGGGACGCCGTCGGCCACCAGGTGCGATCCCTCGGGCAGGCACAGCGACGGGTCGTCGGTCAGCACGCCGACGAGGTGCTTGCGGTCGGGACGCGACGTGTCCGGGCGGGCCAGCGAACGTTTGCCGAGGAAGTCCGCCTTCGTGGTCGACACCGCCCAGCCGAGCCCGAGGTCGTGCGGCGTGACCGTCCCGTCCGTGTCCTGCCCGATGATCGGGTAGCCCTTTTCGGCGCGCAGGACGTGCATCGTCTCCGTGCCGTACGGGGTCGCGCCGGCGGCCACGAACGCGTTCCACAGGGCGGCGCCGGCCGACCACGCGACGCTGACCTCGTACGCCAGCTCGCCGGAGAAGCTGATCCGGCACACCCGCGCGGGCAGCCCGGCGACGACCGTGTCCTGCCAGCGCAGGAAGGGCAGGCGATGGACCGAGGGCGGAAGCAGGGTGCGGGCGTGCGGCCCTACCACCGCCACCGTCGACCACTGCTCCGTGACGGACGTGCACCACACCCGCAGGTCGGGCCACTCGGTCTGCGACCACTCCTCCATCCAGTCGAGTACCCGCGCGGCGTTGCCGGTCGTCGTCGTCACCAGGAAGCGGTCGTCGGCCAGCCGCGCGACCGTGCCGTCGTCGAGCACCATGCCGTCGACCCCGCACATGACCCCGTAGCGGATGGCGCCGACGGCGAGCGTGGAGATGACGTTGGTGTAGAGCCGGTCGAGGAACTCGCCCGCGTCCGGGCCGACCACCTCGATCTTGCCCAGGGTGGACGCGTCCAGGACCGCGACGGCGGTGCGCGCCGCGACGCTTTCGCGGCGTACCGCCTCGTCCATCGACTCGCCGTCGCGCGGGTAGTAGCGGGCCCGCCGCCACTGGCCGACGTTGTCGAACACCGCCCCGAGCGCCACGTGCGCGTCGTGCGCCGAAGTCTGCCGGACGGGGTCGAACAACGGGTCGCGGTCGCGTCCCGCCAAGGCCGCGAACAGCACCGGCACGTACGGCGGGCGGAACGTGGTCAGCTCGACGCCCGTGCCGGCGGTCAGCGCCGTCAGGAACCCGGAGGTCTTGCCCTGGTCGTGCGCCGTACCGGCCGTCGTGTAGCGCTTCACGTGCTCCACCGAGCGCAGCCCCGCGCCGGTGGCCCGCGCGACATCGGCCACGGTCACGTCGCGTTGCAGGTCGACGTACCCGCCCTGCGGCCCGGGCAGGTGACTGGGCGGCGGCAGCGGCGACACGTACTCCACCGGGCCGGGATGTCCGTCGGGCACCATCGCGCCGAGCGCCTCATCGAAGCGCAGCCGCCCGCCGGCCTGCCCGTAGAGCTGCAACACGGGGCTGAACCCGCCGGCGACCAGCACCGCGTCGACCTCGTAGCGGTGCGCGCCGACCGCGACGCCCCGCACCCGCGTCTCGCCGAACACCTCAATCAGCGGGTACGCCTCGCGCGTGTCCACCACGGTGGCGATCTCTATGCCGGCGGCCGCGAGGGTGGCGGCCGCCGCGTGACCGGTGTCGTTCGTAGTCACCACGACGGCGCGGCGACCGACCAGTACGCCGTACCGGTGCAGGTAGCGCACGGCCGCCGACGCCAGCATGACGCCCGGCACGTCGTTGCCGGCGAACGCCAGCGGCCGTTCGTGCCAGCCGGTGGCCAGCAGGATCCGCCCGGCGCGGATGCGCCACAGGCGTTGGCGGGTGCCGCCGGCGCCAATGGGTAGGTGGTCGGTGAGGCGCTGGATCGCCGGTACGAACCCGTGGTCGTAGACGCCCAGCGCGGTCGTGCGCGTCAGCAGCGTCACGTCACGGCGGGCCTTCGCGCGCAGGAACGCCAGGTCGTCGGCGATCAGGTCACGGGTCTCGAACGCGGTGCCCAGGTCGTGCGCGCTGCCGCCCAGTTCGGGACCCTCGTCGACGACGATCACCCGGGCACCGTCGCGGACCGCGTCGACGGCTGCCGACAGGCCGGCGGGGCCGCCGCCGACGACGAGGACGTCGCAGTGGGCCCACACCGCGTCGTAGCGGGCCTCATCCGGGCCGGTCAGCCGACCGCGGCCGGCGAGCGGCTCGGCGACGAGGCCGTCGACCAGCTCGACGGTGGTGGCGGTGCGCATCGGCTCCACGTAGGGGGCGCTGACCCGCACGATCGCGGTCGGCTCCTCGCTGCCGGCGGTCAGGATGCCGCGCGGGCGACCGTGGTTGACCGACGTCGACACGTGGTGGATTCCGTTGGCCAGCAACGCCGAGGCGAGCGTGTCGCCCGCGTACCCGGTGTGGGTAACGCCGTCGAAGACGAAGCGCCGCACCTGGTCGCGGTCGACGCGGCCCGCGGATTTGTGCCGGGTCACGGCAGGACCTCGTTGGTGGCGGTGTCGCGGCGGATGGTGAACCAGCGCCGGCAGCCGGCCGCGTGCGACCAGCGCTCCTCCCAGGCCCCCTTCGGGTTGGCGCGCACGAACAGGTAGCGGCCCCACTCCTCGTCGGTCAGGCCGGCCGGGTCGGCGGGATAGGGCACGCCGGCCTGCCCGCCGTAGTGGAACTCCGTCTCGTTGCGCGGCCCGCACCAGGGGCAGCGGATGAGCAGCACGAAAGGTACTCCGTTTCAGTGGGCCACGGCGGCGGCGCCGTGCTCGTCGACGAGGGCCCCGGTGGTGAACCGTTCCAGCGCGAAGGGGACGGCCAGCGGGTGGGGGCGGCCGTGGGCGATCGTGTCCGCGTACACCCAGCCGATGCCGGGCGTGGCCTTGAAACCGCCCGTACCCCAACCGCAGTTGACCATCAGGCCGTCGATCCCGGTGGGGCCGATGATCGGCGACGCGTCGGGGGTGACGTCGACGATGCCGCCCCAGGTGCGCAGCACGTGCGCGCCGGCGAAGACCGGGAACAGTTCCAGGGCCGCGGCCATCTGCGCCTCGATGACGTGCAGGCCGCCGCGCTGGGTGTACGAGTTGTACGCGTCGATGCCGGCGCCCATGACCAGCTCGCCCTTGTGCGCCTGGCTGACGTACACGTGCACGGCGTTGGACATGACGACGGTCGGGTGGACCGGTTCGAGCAGCTCGGAGACCAGGGCCTGCAGCGGGTGGCTCTGCAGCGGCAACGGCAGGCCGACCATGGCGGCCAGCACGCTGGTGTGCCCGGCCGCGGCCAGCGCGACCGTCCCGGCGCGGATGTCGCCCCGGGTCGTGCTCACTCCCACGAGCTTGCCCGCCTCGCGCAGGAACCCGGTCACCTCGCAGTGCTGGATCAGGTCGACGCCCAGCCGGTCGGCGGCCCGCGCGAAGCCCCACGCCACGTAGTCGTGCCGGGCGATGCCGGCGCGCGGCTGAAACGTGGCGCCGAGTACGGGGTAGCGCACGTCGGGGTCGACGTTCACGATCGGGCAGACGTCAACGATCTCGGCCGGCGACAGCCAGTCCGCGTCGATGCCGGCGAGCCGGTTGGCGTGCACGCGGCGTACCCCGTCGCGGACGTCCTGCTCCGAGTGGGCCAGGTTGAGCACGCCGCGCTGGCTGAACAGCAGCGGATAGTCCAGCTCCTCCTCAAGGCCCTCCCAGAGCTTGAGGGCGTGCTCGTAGATGCCGGCGCTGGCCTCCCACAGGTAGTTCGACCGGATGATCGTCGTGTTGCGGGCCATGTTGCCGCCGGCGAGCCAGCCCTTGTCCAGGACGGCCACGTCGGTGATGCCGTGGTTGCGTGCCAGGTAGTACGCGGTCGCCAGCCCGTGCCCGCCCGCACCCACGATGACGACCTGGTAGGCCCGCTTCGGCGACGGGTCGCGCCACAGCGGCCTCACGCGCGCAGCCGCGTCATGGCCGGGTCGAACAGCGGGGCGTTGGCGACGACCGCGTCGACGCGCTCGTCGAAGTAGCCGATCTGCACCTCGCGGCCCGGTACGGCCAGCGCCGCCGGCAGCCAGGCGTAGGCGATCCCCTTGCCGACCGTGTACCCGTACCCGGCGCTGGTGACGTAGCCGACGCAGCCCGTCCCGTCGTACACGGGCTCGCGGCCCAGGACCACGTCGACCGGGTCGTCGATGGTCAGGCAGGCCAGCCGCCGTCCCGGCCCGGCCGCGGCGCGCAGCAGCAGCGCGTCGCGGCCGACGAACTCCCGGCCGTCGTCGAGCTTCACGGCGAAGCCGAGCCCCGCTTCGTACGGGTCGTGCTCGTCGGTCATGTCCAGCCCGTACGCCCGGTAGCCCTTTTCGAGGCGCAGGCTGGTGAACGCGCCCCGGCCGGCGGCGATCGCGTCGTGGTCGTGGCCGGCCGCCCACAGCGCGTCCCACAGGGCGAGCCCGTGGTCGGCGGTCGTGTACAGCTCGTAACCCAGCTCGCCCACATAGGACAGTCGCAGCGCGGTGACCGGCGCGGCGCCGATGTGGGTGCGGCAGCCCTGGAAGTAGCGCAGCCCGGCCAGGTCGGGGGTCAGCTCGCGCAGCAGGTCGCGGGCGTGCGGGCCCCACACGCCGACGCAGCACGTGGCGCCGGTGATCTCGGTGACCTGGACGGGGGCGGCGACCGCGTCGGCGTGGCGGGTCAGCCAGTCGAGGTCGAGGTGCGAGTTGACCCCGACCTGGTAGTGGTCGGTGCCCAGCCGGGCCACGGTCACGTCGCTGCGCAGCCGGCCGTCGGCGTCGAGCAGCAGTGTGTAGGTGACCGAGCCGACCGGCTTGTCCACGGTGCCGGTCGTGAGCCAGCGCAGCAGCGCGGTGGCGCC
>JAEZGP010000173.1 GCA_023437285.1 Actinomycetes bacterium
CTCGCCCGCCGGGGTGCCGCCCGCCCCGGTGGTGCCCACGGCCGCCGGCGGCAAGCGCGAGCCCGGGGTCAAGGCCGTCCGGCGCGCGTTCAGTTCGCCGCTCGCGACCGGGCTGATCCTCGCGCTCACCTTCGTCTGGACGGTCCCGACGCTGGGCCTGGCCATCACCTCGATCCGCCCGGCGGGCGAGGCGTCCGGCAGCGGCTGGTGGACCTGGTTCACCAACCCGTCGGTCACCTTCGACAACTACCGCACGGTGCTCGTCGAGGGCGGCTTCGGCGTCAGCGGCGGCCTGTTGCCGTACCTGATCAACTCCCTGGCGATCACGATCCCCGGCGCGATCCTGCCGCTGGCGTTCGCCTCCATGGCCGCGTACGTGCTGGCCTGGGTGCGGTTCAAGGGCAGCGACACGCTCTTCTTCATCATCTTCGCGTTGCAGGTCGTGCCGCTGCAGATGGCCCTCATCCCGCTGCTGCAGCTGTTCTCCGGCGGCGCGCATTTGGGCACCGTGCGCATCCTGCCGGCGCTCGACCTCGGCGGCACCTACTTCCCGGTGTGGATCGCGCACACCATGTTCGCGTTGCCGCTGGCCGTGTTCCTGTTGCACAACTTCATCGCCCAGCTGCCCGCCGAAGTGATGGAGGCGGCCCGCGTCGACGGCGCGAGCCACCTGCGCATCTTCCGCTCCATCGTGCTGCCGCTGGCGACCCCGGCGCTGGCCTCGTTCGCCATCTTCCAGTTCCTGTGGGTGTGGAACGACCTGCTCGTCGGGCTCACCTTCGCCGGCGGTACGCCCGAGGTGGCGCCGTTGACGGTGCGGCTCGCGCAGCTGTCGGGCGGCTTCGGCAGCCGGTGGGAGCTGCTCACGGCGGGCGCCTTCGTGTCCATCGTGATCCCGTTGATCGTGTTCTTCGCGCTGCAGCGTTACTTCGTGCGCGGGCTGCTCGCCGGCGCTGTGAAGGGCTGACGTTTCCACCGGTGCGGCGGCGGGTAACAGCGGCGGCATGACCATCATGGACACCCCGCCGGTACTCAACCCCGCCGCCGCGCACAACGACAGCCTGCGGGGTCTCCTGCACGGTCTGTACCTGGACGTCTGCGCCGCCCACGAGAGCGCGCTCGCCGAGGCCGAGGCCATGGGCCGCGTCGGCGGCCTCGACCGCGCCGGAGAGGACGAGGTCGATATCGGCAGCCGTACGGCCGCCCGCGAGGAGCAGCTCACCCTCGTGGCCAGCCTGTTCGAGCGCCGCGGCCAGCTCGAGTACGCCCTCGCCCGGCTGGACAGCGGTGACTACGGCCGCTGCGAGCACTGCGGCAAGCGGATCCCGGCCGAGCGCCTGGAGGTCTACCCGACCGCGACGGCGTGCGTGCGCTGCAAGCAGGCCTACGAGCGCCGCTAGCCGACCGACCGGACCTGGGTCACCGCCGCTTGAGCAGGGCCCAGGCGCCCAGGCAGAGCAGCGAGGCGCCGACGGCGAGGAAGATCGCCGACTCGATCAGTTGCATGCGCCAGAACCGGTTGTCGGGATGGTAGGAAGCGGTAAGGCTGACGATGTCCTGTCGCCGCAGGCAGTTCTCGATGCTCTGGTCGGCCTCGGTGCACGACGACGGGTCGAAGGCCGTCGCCGTGCCGGCGGCGCTGTAGTACACGGTGCTGAGCCGCCAGGCATCGTCGGGCACCACGCTTGCCCCGCTCCGCGAGCCGATCGCGGCGCCTGCCTCGACGGCACCGTGGGCCCGCGCCGGCTCGACATACGAGGCGCGCAACGTGCCCGCGACGCCGACGAGCAGGACGAGATAGCAGACGATCGTGAGCGCCATGGCCGCCACGGTGTTGCGCCACAGCAGGCCGGCGGTGGCACCGAGGGCGATGGCGAGCGCGGTGTACGCCATCACGACCGGGCCTTGCGTCTCGAAGCCGGGGGTCATCATGCGGCCGTGGGCGATGACGCTGAACGGCCGTAGGGCCCAGGCGCCGACCAGTCCGAGGACGGCCGTCCCGACGAGCACCGGCACCGCGGCGACCACCAGTTTCGTCGTCCACCACCGCACCCGCCCCACCGACTGGGTGAGCGCGAAGATGTGCGTACCCTGCTCGAACTCGCGGGCGAACAAGGGTGCGCCGGCGAACATCCCGAGCAGTACCGGCAGGCACAGCAACACCAGTGGGAACAGTGACACGTACGCGCGGTACTCACTGCTGAAGGCGCTCAGCGCGGCGGCGTCGCACCGCGCCTCGTCCGCTGTGCGGCAACCCTCGATCCCGTGCGCGCGCAGGTACGCGACGGCGTCGACGCGGAAGTAGACCAGGACCCCGGTCACCGCGACGATGATCACGAGGGTGAGCAGCAGTTGCAGGCGCTGCTGGCGCCAGGCCACCCAGGTCATGCGGCTGCCACCTCCGCCGCCGCGCGCGTCGGCCGCGTCGAGGACGCGGAGCGCAGGTAAGCCATGGCCAATTCCTCCAGGTTCGGTTCGATCAGCTCCCAGCCCGTGACGTCCTGCCAACCGCCGTCCCTGGCCAGGACCGTTTCCTGGCGGCCGGTGGTGCGCGCCTGGACCACCAGTTCGGGTGGCAGACCGTTCCCGCCGGCGCGGCGGGGTCCGATCATGACGCGGTGGCGGGCGATCAGGTCGTCCACGTCACCCACGAGGTGCACCCGGCCGTTGGCCAGCAGCACCAGGTGGTCGCAGACGCCCTCCAGGTCGGCCAGCACGTGCGAGGAGAGCATGACGGTCATCCCGGTCTCGGCCACCTCCGACATCACCGTCTGCATGACCTCTTCGCGAGCCAGCGGGTCGAGGTCGGCCAGCGGTTCGTCGAGCATGAGGATCCGGGGTCGACGGCCGAGCGTCACCGCGAGGGCCACGCGGGTGCGTTGCCCGCCCGAGAGCGTGCTGATCCGGGCGTCGGGATCGACATCAGCCTCGTCGACCAGTCGTCGCGCGTACGCGTGATCCCATTCCGTATTGAGGGCCCGGCCCGCCCGGAGCATCTCCGCGACCGTGAACCGCCGGTACAGCGGCTTGTCCTGGGCCAGAAACGCGAGCTTCTGATGGGTGCCACGGGTGCCCGGTCGGCTGCCCAGCACGTGGATCTCGCCGCTCGTCGGGCGCAGCAGCCCGGTGGCCAGCGCCATGAGGGTGCTCTTTCCGGCGCCGTTGGGGCCGACGAGCGCGGACACCCGCCCGGCAGGCACGTCAAAGGAGCACTCCCGCAGCGCCCAACCGCGTCGGTATCGCTTGCCGAGGTCGATGGCCGTCATCGCGGCCTGATGTGATGGTGTCCCCAACGTTGTCGGCTCCCTCGTGTCAGTAGTGCGTATCCATGGCGGCCTTGACCATGGCCTCGACGTCCTCGCGTTCCAGGCCCGCCGCGCGGGCGGCGCGCAGCCACGCGTCCAGGTCGGCGCGCAGCGGGGCGTCGGCTGCCGTGTCCGCGCGGGCCAGCGACCGCCGCACGAAGGTGCCGAGCCCCGGGCGCGGTTCGACCAGTCCCTCCCGTTCCAGTTCCCGGTACGCCTTCAGCACGGTGTTCGGATTGATCGCGGTCGCGGCCACGACCTCTTTGGCGGTCGGCAGCCGGTCGCCGGGCATAAGCAGGCCCAACCGGAGGGCCTGCTTGGTCTGCTGCACCAGCTGCAGATATGTCGCCACTCCGGAGCGGCGGTCGATCCGGAACTCGATCACCCAACCCCATTCCACTAATCAATTAGTGGAATGAATCTGCATCGTCGTCGACGATGTGTCAAGACCGAGTACGCCCTGAGGGTCCGTCCAATGTGTGCATGTGACGGGCATACGTCCGAACGACGCCGACCACACAGGGCGCCCATGGGGCACAATCGCCACCGTGGGACCGGGGCCGGACGCGACGCGGGACGACCCGCCCGAGGGCGGGGTGCTGGGCCGGGCGACGGTCGTGGTGGACCGCGCGCTGCGCGTCTGCGCACCGTACGCGCGTGACGACGTCACCGCGCAACTGCGGGCCGCGCGTCGCGCGCTCGCCGAGCCCAACGTGCACGTCGTCGTGGCCGGCGAGTTCAAGCAGGGCAAGAGTTCGCTGGTCAACGCGCTGCTCGGGCACGCGGTGTGCCCGGTCGACGACGACGTCTCCACGGCGGTGCCGACGTACGTGCGCCACACCGCCGAGCCGACCGCGGCCCTGGTCTTCGACACCGAGGAGCCCGACGGCGCCCCGCTGACCCGCACCGCCATCGCGCCGACCGAGGTCGCCCGCTACGTGGTGGAGGGCGGCGACGCGGCGAGCGCCCCGCCGGGAGCGCGTCTCGCGGGCGTCGAGGTCGGCCTCGACCACGACCTGCTCGCGCAGGGCCTCGTCCTGGTCGACACCCCGGGCGTGGGTGGGCTCGGGTCGGCGCACGCGGCCGCCAGCCTGGCCGCCACGGCCATGGCCGACGCCGTGCTGTTCGTGACCGACGCGTCGCAGGAGCTGACCCGTACGGAGATGGACTTCCTACGGCAGGCCCGCGAGGCGTGCGACACGGTCGTGTGCGTCCTCACCAAGACCGACTTCTACCCGGCGTGGCGGCGCATCCGCGACATCGACCGCGCGCACCTGGGGTCCGACGTGCCGCTCGTCGCGGTCTCCTCGGCGCTGCGCGAGCACGCCGTACGCGCGGGCGACGCCACCGCGTTCGCCGAGTCCGGCTTCGCGGAGCTGGTGGCGTTCGTGGCCGGGCGGGCCGGCGG
>JAEZGP010000577.1 GCA_023437285.1 Actinomycetes bacterium
AGGTAGAGCCGCTTGACGAGATCGTTGGCCTCCAGCTCGGCAACCGAGCGGGCAGCGACGGCGATCTCGCCATGGACGATGATGTAGCCGCGCTCGGCGGGCTGGCGGAACCGACGGCCCTGCCGTACGACCGGCCGCCCACCCAGGCCCACGGTGCCCGCTCCAGCCACAGTGTCCACTTCGACCTCGGCGCCGACTCCTCGGCGCGGCTGGCCGCCTTCGCCCGCGCGCACGGGCTGACCCTGAGCACGGTCGTGCAGGGCGCCTGGGCGGTGCTGCTGTCGCGGCACAGCGGACAGCGCGACGTCTGCTTCGGCACGACGGTCGCCGGCCGCCCGCCGGAACTGCCCGGCGTCGCCGCCATGGTCGGCATGTTCATCAACACGCTGCCCACCCGCGTGGACCCCGGCGCCCGCCAGCCGCTGGTCGACTGGCTTGCCGCCCTGCAGGCCGACCAGACGCAGGCCCGCCAGGACGACCTGTTCGCCCTGCCGCAACTGCAGGCGCTCACCGGCGTGCCGGCCGGCGCGAACCTGTTCGACAGCATCGTCGTGTTCGACAACTACCCCGTCAACGACGCCTCCGCCGCCGCCCACGGGCTGCGGCTGCGTGACCTCAGCGCCACCGAGACCACCAACTACCCGCTCGCCGCCGTGGTGTCGCCCGGCGAGCGGCTGTCGGTCAGCCTCGGCTACGACCCCGCGCTGTTCGACGAGGCGACCGTCCGCCGGCTCGGCGCGCACCTGCTGCTGCTGCTCACCGGGATGCCGGGGCACGCGGGGACGCCGGCCGACCTGCCGATGCTCGCCGACGCCGAGCGCGCCCTGGTGCTGCGGGAGTGGAACGACACCGACCACCCGGTGCCCGACGGCACGGTGCCGCAGCGGTTCGCCGCGCAGGCCCGGCGCACGCCCGACGCCGTCGCGGTCGCCGGCGACGGGCTGGCGGTGACGTACGCCGAACTCGACGCGCGCGCCGACCGGTTGGCGCGGCACCTGATCACGCTCGGGGTACGGGCCGAGCAGCCGGTCGGGTTGCTCATGCGGCGCGGGCTCGAACTGCTCGTCGCCGAACTGGCCGTCCTCAAGGCCGGCGGCGCGTACGTGCCCCTGGACCTGCGGGCACCCGCCCCCCGGCTGCGCGTGCTGCTCGCCGAGACCGGCGTCGCCGTCGTGCTGACCGACGCCACGTGGCGCGACACGGCCCGTACGGTGCACGACGGCGTTGTGTGCGAGGTCGACGAGGCCGGTCCCGCGCCGGCGGCGGACCCGGTGCCGGCCGTGGCCGTCCACCCGGACAACCTCGCCTACGTCATGCACACCTCGGGCTCCACCGGCACGCCCAAGGGCGTGGCCGTGCGCCACCGCGACATCGTGGCCCTCGCCGCCGAACGGTCCTTCCGGGGCGGCGGGCACGCGCGCGTACTCATGCACTCCACCCACTCGTTCGACGCGTCCACGTACGAGCTGTGGGTACCCCTGCTCAACGGCGACACCGTGGTGCTGGCCCCGCCCGTGGACGTCGACGCGACCCTGATCCGGCGGATGATCCACGAGCACGCCGTCACGGGCCTCTTCCTCACTTCGGGGCTGTTCCGGCTGGTGGCCCAGGACCTGCCCGACGCCCTCGCCGGGGCTCGCGAGGTGTGGACCGGCGGCGAGGTGGTGCCCGCCACCGCGATCCGGCGGGTGCTTTCGGCCTGCCCGGGCCTGCTCGTCGTCGACGTGTACGGGCCCACGGAGACCACCACGTACGCCACGCGGCGCGCCATGACGGCCGTGGCCGAGGTGCCCGACGCCGTGCCGATCGGGCGGCCCCTGGACAACACGCGCGCGTACGTGCTCGACGCCACGCTGCGGCCGGTGCCCGTCGGGGTCCCCGGCGAGCTGTACCTGGCCGGCGCCGGGCTGGCCCGTGGCTACCTGCGTCGGCCGGGCCTGACCGCGCAGCGGTTCGTGGCCGACCCGTACGGCGCGGCCGGCTCGCGGATGTACCGCACGGGCGACGTCGTGCGGTGGACCGCCGACGGCGAGCTGTCCTTCGTCGGCCGGGCCGACGACCAGGTCAAGATCCGGGGCTTCCGGATCGAGCTGGGCGAGATCGAGGCCGCCCTGCTGACCCACGACGACGTCGCCGAGGCGCTCGCGATCGTGCGCCAGGACGCGGACGGCCGCAAGCGCCTCGTCGCCTACGTGGTGCCGGCCCCCGGGTGTACGCCCGACCAGGCGGCGCTGCGCCGGCACCTGGCCGCGACGCTGCCCGACTACATGGTCCCGTCGGCGTACGTGAGCCTGGAAGCGCTGCCCCTCAACGCCAACGGCAAGGTGGACCGTCGGGCCCTGCCCGACCCGGACCCGCAGGGCTCGGCCGCGTACGTGGCGCCGCGCACCGACGCCGAGCGCGACCTGGCCGAGGTGTGGCGGACGGTGCTCAAGCTCGACCGGGTCGGCGTCGAGGACGACTTCTTCGAACTGGGCGGCGACTCGATCCTCAGCATCCAGGTGGTGTCCCGGGCCCGGCAGCGGGGGCTGGAGCTGACCCCGCGCGACCTGTTCGCCCACCCCACGGTCGCCGCGCTCGCCGCGGC
>JAEZGP010000179.1 GCA_023437285.1 Actinomycetes bacterium
ATGGATCCCTGCGGGACGCTCGTCAGGAATCGATATCGCCGGATGAAAACATGTTCGCCGCCGGCGCGGTCGTGGGCCGTCTACCTGCCGCACGTGTCGGCCGTCGGCGGAGGCGTGCTGGGCTCCCTGCGGGTTACCTCAACGAGGAGGCCTACCGGTCCGGTAGGCGCTTCGCGTTGCTCTCGCTGGTGTTGCCGCAGGCGTGTCGTTGCCGAGACAGCTGCGTCCATGTGCCGGCGCGGGCGGATGCGATGGCGGCGTGTGCGGCTCGGTCGGCGTCCTCGTCGGTGAGGGGACGGCCGGTGTTGAGGAGGGCGTAGTAGAGGGGCGCGGAGACGGCGGTGATGACCGCGTGGGGATCGGTGCCTTCGGGTAGTTCTCCGCGCTGGACGGCGTCGGTGACGCAGCCGGCCCATTCCTCGATGCGTACGGCGTAGAAGTGGTGGAGGGCTTCGGCCGCCTGGTCGTTGCACAACGATGCGGCGATCAACGCCTTGAACAGGCGTCCTTGGCGTGGGTCGGTGAGTGTTTTGACGACCAGCCGGGCGTTGGCTTTGAGGTCTTCTTCGAGGGAGCCGGTGTCCGTGCGGGGCAGGGACTGAGCCGCCATGTCGGCGAGTAGGTCGGCGGTGAGCGCCCCTGGGGTGCGCCAGCGACGGTAGAGGGTGGTCTTTCCTACGCCCGCCCGGCGGGCGATCTCCGCCAGGTCGAGCGCGTCGAAGCCGTCCTGGGCCAAGGCGTCGCCGGCGGCTTGGAGCACGGCCTCGCGGACCCGGGCGGTACGACCGCCGGGGCGGACGGTGCCGGCGGCAGGAGTAAGGGGCATGGACAGCCTCCTCCGGGTAGCGGTTCCGACCACCACCTTATCGGAACCACGGTTCCCTTACTGCCGCCCGCGTGTTAGGTTCTCCAATAACGGAACTGTGGTCCCGTTAACGGCCCGTTTCCGGAGAACCTCCTGTCCCGGCCTCTCCAGCTCCACGGCAGCGGTGGAGCCGAAAGGACGTACGTCATGTCCACAACCACCACGGCGTCGCGGCGTTCCGCCCGCGCCACCGCTGAGCAGGCCCCGCCGCAAGGGCTGACCGGCCGGTTGAAGCTGATCCTCGCGGTGTTGCTGGTGGCCCAGTTCATGCTGGCCGTCGACTTCTCGATCCTGAACGTGGCGCTGCCCGCGATCGGGGACGGCCTTGGTTTCTCCCTCGCCAACCTGCAGTGGATCGCTACGGCATTCGCGCTGTGCGCGGCTGGCTTCACGCTCTTTTTCGGCCGCATCGGCGACCTGGTCGGCCGTAAGAGAATCTTCCTGGGCAGCCTGGTCCTCCTCGGCCTCGCTTCCCTGGCCGGTGGTCTGGCCACCAGCCCGGAGATCCTCATCATCGCCCGCGTCGCGCAAGGGCTGGCTACTGCCGCCGCTACCCCGGCCGGTCTGTCCCTGCTGACCACATCGTTCCCCGAGGGCCCGCTGCGGCAGAAGGCGCTCGGGATCAACGGCGCTCTGATGTCGGCCGGGTTCACCTCCGGCGCCATCTTCGGCGGCATCCTGACCGACCTGCTCTCCTGGCGCTGGGCGTTCTTCATCAACGTGCCCGTCGCCCTGGCCGTCGTCCTGATCGCGCCGACCGTCATCAAGGACGCCAAGCCCTCCGTACGCCCGAAGCTGGACCTGCCCGGCGCCCTGTCGGTCACCCTCGGTCTGCTCGGGCTGGTCTATGGCCTCACCCAGGCCGGCGAGTACGGCTGGACCAACCCGCACGCCCTGACCGGCCTTCTCGCTGGAGCCCTCCTGCTGGCGGTGTTCTTCCTGATCGAGCGCAAGGTCACCGAGCCGCTGGTCCCGCTGAACGTCCTCGGCCGCCGCAACGTCGCCTGGGGCAACGTGCTCGGCCTGCTCGCCTTCGTCACCGAGACCTCCCTCGTCTACCTACTCACCCTCTACCTGCAGAAGACCCTCGACTTCTCCCCGCTCGCCGCCGGAATCTCCTTTGGCGTCCTGGGACTGGGCACCGTCGTCGGCGGCCTGTTCGCCCCCAAGGTCATCGCGAAGACCTCCACTCTGACCGCCCTGGTTGCCGGCGGCCTGATCCAGACCGTCTTCACCGCCGCCCTGCTCTTCCTGGGCACCTCCACCGGCCCGTCCATGGCACTGCTGCTGCCCGCCACCTTCTTCGGCGGCGTCGGCAACATGCTGACCATCGTCGCCTTCATGGTCACCGTTACCAGCGGACTGCCCGACAAGGAGCAGGGACTGGCCACCGGGCTCGCCTCGATGTCCCAGCAGGTCGGCATCACTATGGGCACCCCGATCATGTCCGCGGTCGTCACCTCCGCAACCGCCGGCGCCACCACGGCCGCCGCCATCCACCACGGCGTCACCGTCGCGATCGCTGTCAACGCCGCGCTGGTCCTGCTCGGCGTCCTGGTCGCCGCGGCCTTCCTCCGCGCCGAGAACCAGCGGCAGTACCCCTGAGCCACCGCTACTCACGCCGACGAGTACGGCGCCCGCGATCGGGCGGGTGGTCAGGCCACCGGCCACCCGCCCTTCCCGCACCCCACGTGCCTTCAGTTCCACAAGGAGTCGTCATGGACCTCCAGCTCACCGACAAGGTCGTCGTCGTCACCGGCGCCACCAGCGGCATCGGCCAGGCCACCGCGCGCCTGCTGGCCGCCGAAGGCGCCCGGGTGCTCGCCGTCGCCCGAGGCAAGGCCGATCCGGCCGACCTGCCCGAATCGGTCGACTTCCACCCGGCCGACCTCACCGACCGGCGCGCTGCCGACGACGTCATCGCCCACGTCGAAGACGCGTACGGGCGGCTCGACGGCCTGGTCAACAACGCCGCCGCGCTCGTCTCCCGGCCCACGTTCGCCGACATCGACGACGCCCAGTGGCACGCGACCTTCGAACTGAACCTGCACGGCGCCGTCCGCCTCACCCGCGCCGCCCTGCCTCTGATGCGGAAAAACCCCGACGGCACGAGCATCGTCCACATCGCCAGCGAGGCCGCCCGCCTGCCCGATGCCACCATCGCTGACTACGCCGCCGCCAAGGCCGCCCTGCTATCCGTCTCCAAATCCCTTGCCATCTCCCTTGGCCCAGAGGGCATTCGGTCCAACGTCGTCTCCCCCGGCCCCACCCGCACGGCCCTCTTCGACGCCCCCGGCGGCTTCGCCGACCAGCTCGCCCAGCGTCTCAACCTCCCCACCGACCAGGCCGTCGACCACTTCATCCGCAACGAACGCCGCCTGCCCACCGGTCGCATCGGCACTCCCGAGGAGGTCGCCGACGTCATCGCCTACCTCCTCTCACCCCGCGCCGGCCAGGTCACTGGCGCAGAATGGGCCATCGACGGAGGCGCCCTGCGCCAGCTGTGACCGTCCCGGCCCGTTGGGGAGACGCACGTCCTGCCACGTCGCCCGTACGTGCCCGCAAGGTTCTCTACCTGGTGATCAGAGAAAACGACGGGCCGGGCAGAACATCACCGACCGGATCCCTCCCGGAGCCAATGCTCAACGCCCTCGCCGAGCTCTACGCCGTCATCGGTCGATGATTCGCCAGACCGCGTTCTTGCTGCGTTCTTTGCCGACGAGTTCGACTTTGCCTGCGTCTCGAAGTCGGCGTAGGTGGTAGTTGACGGTGCTTTTCGCTTGGCCGGTGGCGGTTTCGAGCTCACTGCGGGTCTGTGGCCCCTGCTTGAGCATGGCGAGGATGTTGCGCTCCGGGTCCGATGGCTCGTCCAGCGGAAGTGGCGTCGAGGCGGCCGGCACGCCGTAGGTCGCGGTCCCCCGAGTTCCTGTCATGGCAAGTACGCCACGGTCGACGAGATCTTTCATGAGCCTGAGCGCTTCCCTGCTGTCGGCCACGCCAGTCGCCGCCCGAAATGAGCTGTTTGTGAGCTGAACCCCACGTCTTGCCAAGGCCAGCGCGATTAACTGTGGCCCGTTGAGACCCTCCAAGCCTTTGCTCGCCATCCACGCCAACGTTTCTGAGTCGAGCAGTGTGTGGTTGGGAAAGACCACCTCGAACGTCGCGATGTTGTCGCGGAACTCCGGTGGCTCCATACCTGCGTCCGCGAGGGCCCGGCGCATCGTGAAGATGCCTGATCCGACGTTCTCGCACACCGTGCGGCCATCGCCGGCGCCGGCGTCCGCGAGGATCTTCAGGAGCGAGCGATTGCGGCTTGAACTCGTTCCCGACAGCCCCAGATCATCGACGCCGATCGGGCCGTACAGGCCGCCGGGATTCCGGATGACCAGGCGGTCCGGGTACATCTCGACCTGGACCTGGGTGCCCCGGGCACCGGTCGACAGGTCCCGGTGCACGAGTGCGTTCGTCAGCGCCTCACGGATCGCGACCTCGGGATACTCCCATTCGTCCTGGCGGAACAGGCCCATGACAAGGCTTCGTCGTTGCATGTTCCGCTTGAGTACGGCGACCGCTTCGCGCAGCATCACCGGGATCGAGCCGTCAACGACCGCGCTGTCCAGGAAGCGCTCACCTCGCGGTCCGGGCACGCCGGGCTCCGGCGTCGGGTAGCGCACGACGGAGATGTTCAACTGCGGAAAGAACTGTTGGGGATACACACCGAAGCTCAGCAGGCCCGCCAGGGTGGGGACCAGACGATCGTCGACCTCGGTGAGGACGTTCGTGCGTAGCAGGACGCTCTCATGTGGATACTCGCCGAAGACGGCGGGCCGGGATTCGCGTAGGCGGGCGACGTACGCCTCGACTGCCGTTTGGTCGAGGTCCTCGGGGCGGGCCTCGGGGACCGGCAGCTGGTCTTGACGAGGCTCGCGCTGGTTGGAGATGAGGAGACTGACCTCGTACTCGGTCAGTTTGCGGTTGCCGTCCGAGACTCGAAGACGTGAACCGGCGTAGGGCCCGAGGCTCCGGCGATGACACGGCCGCTGGTCGCGCGGCACGGCGGGGATGTGGGCGGTCACGACGGCCCGTGAGTCGACAGTCACTGTTGCAATGTCAGCGCGAACGGGCGGCTCCATCTCGCCGCACAGCGCCCCGAGCTGCTGCTCGGCGGTGGCGGGGTCCGCCACGCCGGTGACCGTGAACCCTGACTTCTCCTCTACGCCCAGGATGATCAGCCCGCCGGAGGCGTTAGCAAACGCGCTCAGCGTTTCCCATAGGTCCTGGGGAAGGCCTCGCTGGGCGCGCTTGACCTCGACGCTGGCATGATCGGAACCCAGCCGTCGAAGCTCGTCCAGGATTTCGCCGAGCGTCTGTGCGTCCATGGGTTCCCCGATCAGTTCACACATCAGTTTAGTCAGGCTCAAATCTTAGACTGATGTGGTCATCGGACTAGACTGATTCAACTGATGTGTTGCGGCCGGGTCACGGTGGGGCCGGCGCGAAGGAGCGGCGGGCGCTGCGGGTGGGTCATTCCCGGAGGCGTGACTTTGCCGCTGGGAACGCACGTCGTTGATCCGCCCGTGGTGCTCGTGCCCATGGCGAGGATCACGAATGTCGCGTTTCGGCAGTTGTGTCGGGAGCAAGGCGCCGGGATCTACGTCTGCGAGATGATCACGACGGTCACGCTCGCGCACCGGAATCCGAAGACCGATCGCATGATCGAGTTCGGGGCGGATGAGACGCCGCGGAGCATGCAGATCTATGGCGTCGATCCCGAGGTGACAGCCAAGGCCGTGCGGCGCATGGTCGACGAGAACCTCGCCGATCACATCGACATGAAACTTCGGGTGCCCGAAGTTGCCGGTTGACAACGGCCTTGAGCTGTAGAAACGCTAATCCCTGCCGCACCGGGGGCAAGGTTCAGCCTATGTGCACCTCTGAGTAGCGGCGCATGTGTGACGGGGCGGCGGCTAAGAACCGTCGAGGGCTGGGCGCTCAGGCCCGGCCAAGGTGTGGATCGGTTGACCCGTGATCGCTGCGATGAGGCTGAAGTCCTTGTCGACGGCCAAGACGGTAAGTCCCACCTTCTCGGCCGTCGCTGCGATCAGCAAATCAGGAATCGACGGCGCGCGGTGCTGGCCGCGGTCAGCTAATTTCCAGCGCCCGGTCCTCGATGGCGGGGGTCAGGTGTTCGACCGGCATCAAAGACAAGGGCGGGGAGGCGAACTGTCGGCGGCCCGCCTCGCCCGAGCGGGCTGAGTGGCCGAGCTCGAGGCGGGTGATCGTGGAGAGCCGGACCAGTCTGCGACTGATGCGCGTGTTCCATTCATCGCGGTTGCGCACTTGGCCCAGTTGGAGCCGGACGTACGCGGACTTGTCGATGAGCCACGTCGTCACCGCCACGCGGCCTCCATCACGACGGGATCGGCCAAATCGCCGAATACATCCGCCGATCGCTCCCAGTCCTCCGCGGTGACGGTCCGCTCGCTGGCCGGACTGATGCCCTCCTCGAATTTGCGGCGTAGGTACTCGTTGCGCGAAAGGCCGAGATTTGCGGCCGCCGCGTCGATGCGGTCGACGGCTTCCTGACTCAGCTCGCGGATGAGGATATTGGGCATGGGTCACCTCCGAGAGACCGGCCAGTGATATCACGTTATCGTGCCCTTTTTGGCCGTGACCAACTTCGGCGGCCCAAGGCCTGTCTTCGCCGGCGAGATCGTCCGGCTCGACTTCCAGATGGGATGAGAGGTCGTCTGTGTCAATGTGGCACAAGCGGCTGGAGTGTTGACCCTGTCATTTCCGCCTGCGAAGGTCATGGTCACGCGCAGCCGGCAGTGATCAAAGCCAGAGGTACGTGAGTAGTGGCGGGTGTGTCATTCTCGGAGGCGTGACTTTGCAGCTGGGAACGTACGCCGTGGACCCGCCCGTGGTGCTGGCGCCAATGGCCGGGATCACGAATGTCGCGTTTCGCCAGTTGTGTCGGGAACAGGGCGCCGGGATCTACGTCTGCGAGATGATCACGACGGTGGCGCTGGCGCACCGGAACCCGAAGACCGAGCGCATGATCGAGTTCGGGGCGGATGAGACGCCGCGCAGCATGCAGATTTACGGGGTCGACCCGGAGATGACCGCGAAGGCCGTGCGGCGCATCGTCGACGAGAACCTCGCCGACCACATCGACATGAACTTCGGGTGCAGCGTACGCAAGATCACAAGTAAGGGCGGCGGCTCGGCCATCCCGTACAAGAGGAAGCTTTTCGGCAGCATCGTGAAGGCCGCTGTCGACGCGGCGGCACCCGCCGGTATCCCCGTCACGATCAAGATGCGCAAGGGCATCGACGACAACCACCTGACGTACGTCGAGGCCGGGCTGATCGCGCAGGACGCCGGCGTGCGGTGGGTCGCCCTGCACGCGCGTACGGCCGCGCAGCGCTACTCGGGCGAGGCGGACTGGGAGTCGATCGCCACGCTGGCCGACGCCCTCGACGTGCCGGTGCTCGGCAACGGCGACATCTGGGAGGCCGCCGACGCGCTGCGGATGGTCGCCGAGACCGGCTGCGCGGGCGTGGTCGTGGGCCGGGGCTGCCTGGGGCGGCCGTGGCTGTTCGCCGACCTGCAGGTGGCGTTCGGCGGGCGGTCGGAGCGGGTCATGCCGAGCCTCGGCGAGGTGGCGGCCGTGATGCGCCGCCACGCCGAGCTGCTGGTCGCCTGGTGGGGCGCCGAGCGCGAAGGGGTAACCGACTTCCGCAAGCACGTGGCCTGGTATCTCAAGGGCTTCCCGGTCGGGTCGGAGTTGCGCCAGGCCATGGCGAAGGCGTCATCGCTCATGGAACTTGACGACCTGCTCGGCAAGCTCGACGTGGACGCCCCGTTCCCCACGGCCGTGCTGGGGCAGCCGCGCGGGCGTACCAACGCGCCGGCGAAGGTCGTCCTGCCGTACGGGTGGCTCGACGACCGAGACGACATGGCCGTCCCGGTCGACGCCGAGCACGACGACTCCGGCGGCTGAGACCGGGACGGCGCAGGCCGCGACGGCTGCTCAGCGCGCCTTTGCCGGGCCGCGGCGGGTGACCCGCCTGGCCAGGTTCCGGACGCGGGTACGGGTGTCGGGCGGCACGTTGCGCAGGGCCCGCATGGCGTGGGTCTTGAGCGACGCGTGCGGCGACTCGGCCGCGATGGCGAGGCTGCCGCCGCCCTCCGTGAGGTAGGGCTGCAGCCGCACGTCACCGACTCGGACCGCGCCGCGTGGGGTTGCCGCGGCTGGGCCGCGATCGCCGCCGAGGCGCTGCTGGGTGGCCCAGCCGAGCACCTGCAGGCGGCCGACGACGTCCCATATGCCGCGGCTCAGCGGCCGGCCCGCCTGCGCGGTGGCGGCGTCGAGTTCGCCGTCGACGATGTAGGTGACGTGAACGCGCTCGCCCTCCGGGTCGGTGCCGGCTGCCGTGAGCTCCACTTTTGACGTGCTGGGCAGGTAGTAGAGCTCACCGGTGCGCCGCCGCTTGATCGCCAGGTCGGCGAGTTCCTCGGGCGCCTCGAAGTCCACCAGCCGGGCCGCGAGCGGCACGTTGGGGCCGGTCAGTTCGGTGGAGAGGTAGACCCGACCGTCGCGGCGGACCAGCGGCAGCGGCTCGCCCTCGGCGCTGACCAGGGACAGGTGAGCGCGTACGCGCAGGCGGCCGCCGCCCCATTTCCAGCGCTCCACGTGGGTCTTGGCCCGGTAGCCCCGGGTGCGCTTGGCGTACTCGATGAGGTCGGCCAGCCGGCCCTCGCGGCCGAGCGCCGCCCGGACCCGGATCATCGGGGGCAGCTTGGCGTCGACGGACGGCGCGAAGCGGTCTTCCATGATCGACCGGATCTCCGCGAACAGCCGGTCGCGGTAGTCGGGCTTGCGGTCGGGGAGGCGGTCGCCGAGGCGGGCCAGCACGTCGGCGCGCAGGAACCGCACGGCGATGCGGTCGCGCTCGGCCTGCGACGTGGCGTACGTGTCGATGACGTCGAGCACCTCGCGCAGGTTGCCGTAGAAGCCCTTGGGGTCGATCAGGTTCGAGCCGGCGTTCTTCCCGCTGGTACGCCGCTTGTAGTAGTAGCAGGGGTAGTCGGCGAGCACGGAGATGTTCTTGGCCAGGAAGTACGCCTTCATGACGAAGAGCTGGTCCTCCAAGCGGCGCTTGCCCTCGGGGTAGCGCAGCTCGGGGTGGCGCTCCATCAGTTCGCGGCGGAACATCTTGTGCGGTGTGAGGATGTTGACGATCGGCGCGTCGAGCAGCGTGCAGCGGGGCCGGTTGACCCGGAACACGGGGTGGTGGGTCGGCCGGAAGTCGCTGGTGACCTTGCCGATGACGATGTCGGCGTCGTTGGCCCGGCCGTAGTCCACGAGCCGTTCGAGCGCCTCCCGGCTGAGGGTGTCGTCGTTGTCGACGAACTGGATGTACTCCCCGCGCGCGTGCGCGATGCCGACGTTGCGCGGCTTGCCGGGCCAGCCGGAGTTGGGGATGTGGATGACCTTGACCTGTTCGTGCTCGCGCTCAAGCTCGTCGAGACGCTCGGCGGTGCCGTCGGTCGAGCCGTCATCCACAAAAATGATCTCGTACCGGTCGGCCGGCAGGCTCTGGCGCAGCAGCGATCTGACGCAGCGCTCGAAGTCGGGGCCGGGATTCCAGACCGGAACGACCACGCTCACATCCATTTGATCACGTGCATCCATTGCTGAGACACTACCGGCCCTTTTGTAACGTGAACGTGAATTGCGCTTGTCCGTTTCGGGAAGGCTTGGCATCACGACGTTGCCCACTCGGTATCGCCCGAAACGGTGACGGTCGTCGCACCGTCCAGGTCCGCGCGGACGGCATCGACAAAGACGTGCTCGTACGCCTCGGCCGCGGCGTCGCCGAGGTAGTGCGCGCGGGCGGCAAGGCGCCGCTCGGCGAGTGGGTCCGGGCCGAGCATCGCGTCCAGTACGTGTTCCAGCGTCGCCAGGCCCGGGTCGATGACATATCCGATGCGTGACAGGGGGAAGGTCGACGCGAGCGCCGCGCCGGCGTTGGCCATGTCGGTGATGGCGAACGGGCGGCCCGAGTAGAGGTAGTCCGTCACGACGCTGGACACGTCCGCGATGAGCGCGTCGGAGGCGTTGACGCAGTCGACGAGCGACATCTCGCAGGCGCTGCGGTCGCCCCACAGGTGCTCGCGTCCCGTCGCCGCGCGGTCGCGGGCCAGCAGCCGCTCGGCGGCCGCGAGGTGGGCGGCGGCGCGGCGGTTGCGCGATGTCGACGGGTGCGCGCGCAGGATGACGGTGACGCCGCGACCGAGCAGGCCGGAGATGATCGCGCCGGCGATGGCCAGCGAGCAGTGGTTGGTGTCCTCGTAGAAGCCGGTCCACGTGGGCGCGTAGAGCACGGTCGGCGGACCCGGCGGATGGTTGCGGCGGGGGCCGACGGTGATGCCCGCCAGTTGCGGGCGGCCGACTATCCGGAATCGCTCGGCGGGGATGTTGACCCCGTTGGCGCGGTACCGGTCGACGCCGGCCTGCCCGGCGACGTAGACGCGGTCGTACAGGGCGGTGACGGGGTTGAAGCTCGCGGTCTTGTCACTGTCGCCGTGGAGCAGCTGGACGTGCAGCGGCCCGGTGAAGCGAAGCATGTGCACGTTCTTCATACCGTTATTGACGTAGTAGACGGCCCGAAGATTGCGTGGGACGACTAAATCGAGCGCGCGGATGCTCGGGCAGTGCAGGACGGGCACGCTCGTCGCGGCGGCCACGGGCGCCAGGTGCTCCGCCTCGCGGACCACGACGGCGAACGGGCGACCGACCCGCGCCAGGTGGGGCAGCCACATCGTCACCTGGTAGGCCATGCCGGCCGGCGCGCTGAAGTGGACCAGGAACTCGGGTTCGAGGCGGACCAGTTCGCGGCTCAGCTCCGCAGGGCCGGCCGGGTTGGCGGTGGCGCGCAACGCGGCCAGGACCAGCCCGGAATGTCGAAGTGCGTGCCGCCCAGGTCGGCGACCGCCCGGTCAGCC
>JAEZGP010000641.1 GCA_023437285.1 Actinomycetes bacterium
GCTCGGACCTGTCGGGCATCGACTTCGACAACATCAAGTACTTCGTCCGCTCCAGCGAGAAGCAGGCGACCTCGTGGGAGGAGCTCCCCGAGGACATCAAGAACACCTACGACAAGCTCGGCATCCCCGAGGCCGAGAAGCAGCGCCTGGTGGCCGGCGTCGCCGCGCAGTACGAGTCCGAGGTCGTCTACCACTCGATCCGCGAGGACCTCGAGGCTCAGGGCGTGCTGTTCCTCGACACCGACACCGCGCTCAAGGAGCAGCCCGAGCTCTTCCAGGAGTACTTCGGCACGGTGATCCCGGTCGGCGACAACAAGTTCGCCGCCCTGAACACGGCGGTGTGGTCCGGCGGCTCCTTCATCTACGTGCCGAAGGGCGTGCACGTGGAGATCCCGCTGCAGGCCTACTTCCGGATCAACACCGAGAACATGGGCCAGTTCGAGCGGACGCTGATCATCGTCGACGAGGACGCCTACGTCCACTACGTCGAGGGCTGCACCGCGCCGATCTACTCGTCCGACTCGCTGCACTCCGCGGTCGTCGAGATCATCGTGAAGAAGGGTGCCCGCTGCCGGTACACGACCATCCAGAACTGGTCGAACAACGTCTACAACCTGGTCACCAAGCGCGCCGTGGCGCACGAGGGCGCGACCATGGAGTGGATCGACGGCAACATCGGCTCCAAGGTGACGATGAAGTACCCGGCCGTCTACATGGTCGGCGAGCACGCCAAGGGCGAGGTGCTCTCCGTCGCCATGGCCGGCGAGGGCCAGCACCAGGACGCCGGAGCCAAGATGGTGCACGCCGCGCCGCGCACCTCCAGCACGATCATCTCGAAGTCGATCGCCCGGGGCGGCGGCCGCACGAGCTACCGGGGCCTGGTGCAGGTGCTGGAGGGCTCCAGCGCCAGCAAGTCCACGGTCAAGTGCGACGCGCTGCTGGTCGACACGATCTCGCGCTCCGACACGTACCCCTATGTGGACATCCGCGAGGACGACGTGGCCATGGGCCACGAGGCGACCGTCTCGAAGGTCTCCGAGGACCAGCTCTTCTACCTGATGAGCCGCGGCCTGTCGGAGGACGAGGCCATGGCCATGATCGTCCGTGGCTTCATCGAGCCGATCGCCAAGGAACTGCCCATGGAGTACGCGCTGGAGCTCAACCGGCTGATCGAACTGCAGATGGAAGGGGCTGTGGGCTGACCGGCCCGACCGCACGATGACTCAGACACTCATGCCCCAGCAGGCCCAGGCCGGCAAGCCCGCCAAGACCAAGTCGCAGAGCCTGCGCTCGTACGACGTCACCGACTTCCCCGCGCTCACCGGCCGCGAGGAGGAGTGGCGGTTCACCCCGCTCAAGCGCCTGCGGGGCCTGGCCAGCGCCGACGGCGCGGCGCCCACGGGCGCCGGGCTCGTGCGGGAGTACGCCGACCTGCCGGCCGGCGTCACCGTCACCACGGTCGACACGGCCGACCCGCGCGTCGGCTCCGCGCTGACGCCGTTCGACCGGATCAGCGCGCTGGCCTACGGCCACGCCGCGCAGGCCCAGGTCGTGTCCATCGCGCGCGGCGCGGAGCTGGCCGACCCGGTGCTGCTGACCGTCACCGGCGCCGGGGTCGACGGGCTCACCTTCGCGCACACGGTGATCGAGGTCGGCGCGCTGGCCGAGGCGACCGTCGTGCTCGAGCAGACCGGCTCGACCACCCTGGCCGACAACGTCGAGGTGCTCGTCGGCGACGGCGCGCGGCTGACGCTGGTCACGGTCGCCGACTGGGCGGCCGACGCGGTGCAGGCCCAGCACGTCAAGCTCAAGCTCGGCCGCGACGCCAAGGTCAGCCACGTGCAGGTGTCGCTGGGCGGCGACCTGGTGCGCCAGTACACCTCCGTGGAGTACACGGGCCGTGGCGGCGACGCCGACCTGTTCGGCCTGTACTTCGCCGACGGCCCGCAGCACATCGAGCACCGCCTGCTGGTGGACCACTCGGTGCCGGACTGCCGCAGCCACGTCACCTACCGGGGGGCGTTGCAGGGCAAGGGCGCGCACACGGTCTGGGTCGGCGACGTGCTGATCCAGGCGGACGCCACGGGCACCGACACGTACGAGGTGAACCGCAACCTGGTCCTGACCGACGGGGCGCGCGCCGATTCGGTGCCCAACCTGGAGATCGAGACCGGGGAGGTCGCCGGCGCCGGCCACGCGAGCGCGACCGGCCGCTTCGACGACGAGCAGCTGTTCTACCTCATGGCCCGGGGCATCCCGGAGACCGAGGCCCGGCGCCTGGTGGTGCGCGGCTTCTTCGCCGAACTGCTCGGCAAGATCCCGGTCGAGTCCCTGCGTGAGCGCCTCGCGTCGGCGGTGGAGGCTCGCCTCGCGGAGAGTGGCGCGTGAACGAACTGACCTTCGTACGCGCGTGCGCGGCGGCCGACGTCGCCGTGGGTCACGCCGTGCCGGTCGACCTGGACGGCACCGAGATCGCGGTGGTGCACGCCGAGGACGGCACCTTCTACGCCGTCTACGACGAGTGCTCGCACCAGTCGGTGCCGCTGTCCGAGGGCGAGGTCGACGGCTGCACCCTGGAGTGCTGGCTGCACGGGTCGCGCTTCGACCTGCGTACCGGCGAGCCGTCCGGACCGCCCGCCACCGAGCCCGTACCCGTCTATCCCGTCGAGGTCCGCGACGGCGATGTCTACGTCAGTCTGACGCCAAGCAATGGAGTAGTGCCGTGAGTGAACTGGTTATTCGAGACCTTCAGGTGTCGGTCAAGCTGCCCGAGGGCGACCTGAAGCCGATCCTGCACGGGGTCGACCTCACGGTGCGGGCCGGCGAGACCCACGCCATCATGGGCCCCAACGGGTCCGGCAAGTCGACGCTGGCGTACTCGATCGCGGGCCACCCCAAGTACGAGATCACCGGCGGTTCGGTGACCCTCGACGGCCAGGACGTGCTCGCCATGTCCGTGGACGAGCGGGCCCGCGCGGGCCTGTTCCTCGCCATGCAGTACCCGGTCGAGGTGCCCGGCGTGTCGGTCGCCAACTTCCTGCGTACCGCCAAGACGGCCGTCGACGGCGAGGCGCCGAAGCTGCGCACCTGGGCCGGCGAGCTCAAGGGCGCCATGGAGCGACTCGGCATGGACCCGGCGTTCGCCCAGCGCAACGTCAACGAGGGCTTCTCGGGTGGCGAGAAGAAGCGCCACGAGATCGTCCAGCTGGAGCTGCTCAAGCCGAAGATCGCCGTGCTCGACGAGACGGACTCCGGCCTCGACGTGGACGCGCTGCGCGTGGTCAGCGAGGGCGTGAACCGGGTGCGCGACACCGGCGACACCGGGGTCCTGCTGATCACCCACTACACCCGCATCCTGCGGTACGTGAAGCCGGACCACGTGCACGTGTTCGTCGATGGCCGCATCGTCGAGGAGGGCGGGCCGGAGCTGGCCGAGCGCCTCGAGGAGCAGGGCTACGACCGCTACAAGGTCGGCGCGGGGCCGGCCGCCGCCTGAGCGAGGAGTACGCATGAGCGCCACGTCGACCGTGATCCCGTCGGGCACGCCGCAGCACGAGGGCGGGCCGCGCTTCGACGTGGCCAGGATCCGCGCGGACTTCCCGATCCTGGATCGGGAGGTCAACGGGCATCCGCTGGTCTACCTCGACTCCGGCAACACGTCGCAGAAGCCGCGCCAGGTGATCGACGCGATCAACGAGCACCTGGCCCGGCACAACGGCAACGTGTCCCGCTCGGTGCATACGCTGGGCACGGAGGCGACGCTGGCGTACGAGGGTGCCCGGGCCAAGGTGGCCGCGTTCATCAACGCGCCGTCGGTCGACGAGGTGGTCTTCACGAAGAACTCCACCGAGGCGATCAACCTGGTGGCGTACTCGTTCCTCAACGCGTCCCTGTCGCCCAAGGGCGACCCGCGCTTCACGCTCGGCCCCGGCGACGAGATCGTGATCTCGGAGATGGAGCACCACTCCAACATCGTGCCGTGGCAGTTGCTGGCCGAGCGCACGGGCGCCACGGTGCGCTACTTCGGCATCACCGACGCCGGCCGGCTCGACGAGTCCAACCTCGACGAGCTGGTCAACGAGCG
>JAEZGP010000728.1 GCA_023437285.1 Actinomycetes bacterium
ACAGGGGAGCCGCCGACGATGCGGCGACCACCTTCCGTTGGGGGTACCTCAGCCGGAACGGCGGATGCCCGCCTTCTACCCGTTGATGCCGTGATGATGAGCGCCACCGCCACGAAGCCGGCCGCGAGTAGGGCACCCAGCATGTAGCCGTCCCGCAGGGCCGCTTCCGGCGTGGCGTCGACGGCCGACCGCGTACGGGCCGCCGCGACGCTGGTGAGCACCGCGAGGCTGACCACGGCACCCGCCTGCTGCACCGTGTTGACCAGCCCGGACGCGAACCCGGTGTCCGACGGCGCCGCGTCCGCCATGGCGAGCATGTTCACGGCGGGGATCGCCAGCCCCACCCCGATGCCGGCGAGGACGAACACCGGCAGCAGGTCGACCACGAACGACCCGGCGACGGGGGCGCGGCTGAGCAACAGCAGCCCGGCGACGAACGAGCCCAGCCCCACGAGCAGGACCCGTCGTGCCCCGTACCGGGAGGTGAGCACGGGGGCGAGGAGCAGGGACACCGCGCCGATGACGACCGGGGTGGGCAGGAACGCCAGGCCGGCCTCGGCCGCCGAGTAGCCGAGCACGTTCTGCATGTAGAGGGCGGTCATGAACTGGAAGCCGAAGCCGGCGGCGAAGACGAGCGCGGCCGTCAGGTGGGCCGGCCCGACGGCGACGCGGGGCCTCCGGAGCCCGCGCACACGAGGCGACGCCGGAACCACGAACGGCGCCAGGAGAAACGCGCCGAGTCCGATGGGGACGTTGACCAGGAAGATCCAGTGCCAGCCGAACGCGGAGGCGATCACGCCGCCGCCGATGAGGCCGATGGCGGCGCCGGCGGCGGAGACGAAGCTGAACAGGCCCAGGGCCCACGCCTGCTCGCCGGGCCGCGGATAGGCCGTCACGATCATGCCGAGGATGACGGCGGCGGCCGCCGCGCCGCCCGCACCCTGCACCGCCCGGGCCGCCAGCAGCATTTCGGCGCTGGTCGCCAGGCCGCACGCCAGGGACGCGGCGGTGAAGACGGCCAGCCCGGCCATGAAGACCCGGCGGCTGCCGAGCATGTCGCCGAGGCGGCCGAACGGGAGCAGGAGCAGGCCGAACGGGATCAGGTAGGCGTTCGCCACCCACGCCAGGCCGGACGCGGAGAACCCGAGGTCGGACTGGATGGCCGGCAGCGCGAGCGCCACCACGTTCCCATCCAAGATGATCATCAGCTGCATGGCGCAGAGCACGGCGAGCGCGAGGCCGCGCGTACGCGAAGAAGAATCCGTCACGGCAACGACCGTAACAGATAATCTATTAGCAGACGATCCCCTAGCGACCTACTTTCGTACCGGCGTCCGCGCGCGCCGCACCGTCGACGGAACCGGTTCGGCCAGCGGCCCGTCCACCAGCGTGGCGAGCGCCGTCACGAAGTCTTCGGGGTCGCCGGGCAGCGCGGCGAGTACCTCCCGGTGCACCCGGTCGACGATCTTCTGACCCACGGCGGCGGCGTGCGCGCCGGACGGCGTCACCGCGATGATCCGGGCCCGCCGGTCGGTCTCCGACGGCCGGCGCACCGCATACCCGGCCCGCTCCAGCTCGTCCACCGTGCTCACCATGGTGGTCTTGTCGAGGTGCGCCAGCTCGGCCAGCTCGATCTGCGTACGGTCGCGCTCCAGCGCGTGGACGAGTACGCACTGCATCCGTACCGACAGGCCCACCTCGGCGAGTTCCGCCGCTAGCCGCGTGTTGAGCACGTGCCCGGCATGCGTGAGCAGGCCGGTCAGGTCGAGCACGGTGCGCTTGGGAGTCGCCATATCCACAGGATAGGTCGGCTGCCGGATAATCCATTCGTGGACGTAGTTCTGAGCACCGAGCGCCTCATCCTGCGCCGGTTCACCCCCGACGACGTCGACCTCCTCGTCGAGCTCGACAGCGATCCCGAGGTCATGCGCTTCCTTACCAACGGCAAACCCACGCCGTACGCCACGGTGCGCGACGAGCTGCTCCCAAAGATCATTGAGGAGTACTCGACGCAGCCGCGCCACGGAATGTGGGCCACGGTGGATAAGGCCGGCCACTTCCTAGGCTGGCACTCCCTCGCCCTGCCGGCGAACGGCGACGACACGCAGGCCGAGCTCGGCTACCGGCTGCGCCGGGCGGCCTGGGGGCACGGGTACGCCACCGAGGGCGCCAAGGCACTGATCGCCGACGCGTTCACCACCAGGGGCCTGCGCCGGGTGTTCGCCGAGACGATGGCCGTCAACACCGGCTCGCGCCGCGTGATGGCGAAGGCCGGGCTGCGCCACGTGCGCACATTCCATGTGGAATTTGATGATCCGATCCCGGGCACCGAGCACGGCGAGGTCGAGTATGCGATCACCCGCGAGGAGTGGGCCGAACTGTCGCGCACGTGACCGTCCGGCTGCCAACCGAGCCGCGGGCCGCCGCGTCATAGGGACGCGACCGTGTTCGGCCGCCACGAGGGGCTCGGAACGGAGATCACCATGCGCAGACTCGTACTCCTGGGGGTTTGTGTCGCGGCCTTGACCGCCGCGGCCTGCACCCCGACCCGCAACACCGGCACCGGCGGCGGCACCACCGCACCCGGCGCCGGCTCCAGCTCGGCCGCACCCGTCACGACGGGACCGGGCGGCGGCGCGACGACCGCGGCCACGACCACCAAGGGAACCACCACGGGTGCCCCGCAGGGGACGTGGAAGGTCAGGTACGACTGGAATGTCCCCAGCACGCGGGTGAGCATCGACAACCCGCACGCGATGCCGCTGCCGCGGCTGGCCGAGATCCACGTGGGCAACCACGCGAAGGACGGCTTCGCCCGGATCTCGTTCTATTTCCGGGGCGGCATGCCCAGCTACAACTTCAACTACGCGCGCGAGGTGCTCAACGAGGGGCAGGGCGAGCCGATCAAGCTGGAAGGCAACTCGTTCCTGCGCCTCCAGTTCAGCAACGCGCGCCAGCACGATGACGACGGCCACAACTCGCTGAAGGTCAAGCCGGCCAGCCACATCGGCTTCACGAGGTTGCGCAGTTACGCCTTCGGCGGCGACTTCGAGGGCTACGTGACGTACGGGCTGGGCATCCAGTCCACCCCGAACAGCGACCACATCTTGAAGATCCGGGTGGGCGAGCTGACGAAGAAGCCCGACGGCAAGGGCGGCTTCTTCTACGTCGTCGCGTTCGATGTCGCACAGAACTAGAGCTTGGGTGCCACGGCGATCGTCGCGGCGACCAGCTCGACGGCCGTAATGATCTCTTTGAGTACGTCCGGGAGGGTGTCGGCGAACCGGCCGAGGCCCTCCCGGGCCTCCTTGCCGCGCACGGCGATGAGGTCGGTCATGCCGACCGCGAGGACCAGCCCGGCCAGCACGGCGGTGGGCTCGTCGAGCAGGTCGGGGTGGTCGAGCATGTAGCGCAGCCTGGCCCGGGGCCCGGCGGCCAGGTTGCGGTCGACGGCCGGGTAGCGCACGGTCGAGCGGAGCACGCCGCGCGACTGGACCCGGTAGATCATTCCCGCGTCGACGAGGCGGGGCCGCACCATGTCGAGGGCGTCCTTGCGCAGGTATTCCACCCAGGTGCGCGCGGGGTGCTCGGCGCGCTCCTTGAGGATCTCGGCCAGGGCCGCGTCGCTGACCCGCTCGCGGTGGGGACGCTGATCGATGGTGGTGACGACCCCGTTGACGACCGCGATCCGTTGCCGCACGGCAAGTTCCGCCAAGACGGCACCGGCCAGTCCCGAGTCGAACACCTTGGCGTTGATGTGGCACTTGCCGGTGTACTCGTCGTGGCTGATCAGGTAGAACTCGTCCGCCAGGGGCAGCTGTGGCATCGGGCATTCCTTGGGTTGGCCCGGTGTCGTCGCGGCGACAGTAGCGGACCCTGGGTAGTCCTATCAATGCCCTGCGTGGGATCGACCCGCTACCTGGCCCCCTATCCCATTGCCGACGAGCTGACCGCTTGATCACCCGGCGCGAAACTTGCACCGTACGTATCTGTGAGATCGCGCCGAGTACTCGGGCCGGACGGGGCCCCGTGGCGACCGGTCGGTAATCTTGGCAGCAGACGTGAGAACTTCTCGCGCTGCGTTCCGAGAGAGTAGCTGAGCGTGTACCTCGCCCACGGCCCCACGCCCGGCGGCGCCTGCGCCCCCGGTCCCTCCGAGGCGGCCATCCAGGCGTACTCCCACGCCCTGCACGCCACGCTGGCCATGGCCTCGGCCAGCGACCGTGCCGACCTCGTCGCCCGTACGCTCGAGGCCGCCCGCGAGGTCACCGACGCCAAGGTCGCCGCGATCATCGAGGCCGACGGCGAACCGCACGCCGACGGCGACGCCGAGCTGGCCGGCCGGCTCCGCACTCTGGACCCCGACCTGCGCCAACGCCTGTGCCGGGCCCCCGGCGACCCCGCCGACCTGCTCGCCGGCCACGGCCTCAGCGACGCCACGGTCGTACCCATGAACGGCGCCGCCCTGCTCGTCGCCCACGCCGGCCGCCCCGCGCCACAGCTGCTGGAACTCGTCGCCGCCCACTACGCCGTGGCCCTCGACCGGCTCGGCCAGCTCGACGCCCTGCGCCGCTTCGCCAACAGCGACCCGCTCACGGGCCTGCGCCACCACCGCCCGTTCCGGCGGCGCCTGGCCCGTACCATCCCCGGGCGGACCGCCGTCATCGCGCTCGACGTCGACAACTTCAAGAACATCAATGACGCGTACGGGCATGAGGCCGGCGACAGCGCCCTCATCCGCCTCGGCAACGCGTTGCAGAGCACGTTGCGGGAGGGCGACGGGCTCTACCGGGTCGGCGGCGACGAGTTCGCCGTGATCGTCGAGGTGGGCGGCGAGCCGGAGGCGCTCGCCATCGCCGAACGGCTGCTGCGCGCCGCCCGGGCCGCCGGCCACCCCGTCAGCGCGGGGGTAGCGTTGCGCCGCGCCGACGAGGACGGCCCGGACACGCTGCGCCGCGCCGACGGCGCCCTGTACGAGGCGAAACGCGCGGGCCGCGACTCGGCCCGGCTGGCCTAGCCGGGCTTGCGGGCCCGGGTGGCGAAGTAACCGGGCAGGTAACGGCCCGTCGGGCCCGCGTTGTGTGGCGCCTCGTCGAAGGCGGTCAGCACGAAGCCGGCGGCCAGTTGCCCGCCGATCTGGTCGGCCAGCGTGTGGCTCCACTCCACCGGGGCGTCCGGGCCGAACACCCGGTCGCGTTCCTCCTGCGTCAGGTGGGTGAGGTCCGAGTACGGCAGCGCGTGGCGCACCACGAACTCGCCCCGGTTGTCGAGCGCGTCCGCGTCGAAGATGTAGAGGTCGGGGTTGAGGAAGCCGGCGAGCAGCAGCCCGCCGGGACGCAACACCCGAAAGCACTCCCGCCACACGACCCGTACGTCCGGCACGAACAGGTTCGACACCGGGTGGAAGATCAGGTCGAAGCTGGCGTCGGCGAAGCGGCTCAGGTCGGCCATGTCGCCCTGCTCCAGCCGCAGCGTCAGGCCGTCGCGCGCGGCCACCTCGGCGTCGCGCTCAAGCTGGCGTGGCGAGTTGTCGAAGCTGGTGACGTTCGCGCCGGCGGCCGCGAGCACCGGGGCCTGCTGGCCGCCGCCGGAGGCGAGGGCGAGCAGGTCGACGCCGACCAGCGACGCGGGGAACCAGTCGCGCGGGACGGGCTGGTAGCCGACCAGGACGATCGACCAGTCGCCCCGGCGAGCGCGTTCGATCACGTCCGGACCGACCGGCCTGGTCCACTCGTTGCCGTCGGCGACCTCACGGTCCCACGCGTCCCTGTTGTGCGCCACGATATCCATGGCGGCAGAGGCTAGCTGGAGAAACGCCACGGGGCCCGCGAATATCGCAGGCCCCGTGGCTCGATGGCTCAGTTCTTCGTCAGCTCGACGGCGAGCAGCTCGGCGATCTGCGCGGTGTTCAGCGCCGCCCCCTTGCGGAGGTTGTCGCCGGTGACGAACATGTCGATCGCCCGCGGGTCGTCGAGCGACCTGCGGATGCGGCCCACCCACGTCGGGTCGGTGCCCACGGCGTCGGCCGGCATCGGGAACTCGCCCGCGCCGGGGTCGTCGACCAGCACCACGCCGGGGGCGCCGCGCAGCAACTCGTTGCACTCCTCGGCGTCGACCTCGGCGCCGAACACGGCGTGCACGGCCAGCGAGTGGCCGGTCACGACCGGGACGCGCACGCAGGTCGCGGAGACCTTGAGGTCGGGCAGGCCCAGGATCTTGCGGGACTCGTTGCGGACCTTGAGCTCCTCGCTCGACCAGCCGTTCTCGCGCAGCGAGCCGGCCCACGGCACGACGTTGAGCGCGAGCGGCGCCGGGAACGGGCCGAGGTCCTCGCCGATGGCCTGGCGGACGTTGCCGGCGCGCGAGCCCAGGGCCCGGTCGCCGGCCACCTTGTTGATCTGGTTGAGCAGCGTGTCGACGCCGACCTGGCCGGCACCCGACGCGGCCTGGTAGGAGGCCACGATCAGCTCGCGCAGCCCGTACTCGCGGTGCAGCGCGCCGATCGCCACGATCATGGTGAGGGTGGTGCAGTTGGGGTTGGAGATGATGCCCTTGGGCCGGTTGCGGGCCGCCTCCGGGTTCACCTCCGGCACCACGAGCGGCACCTGCGGGTCCATCCGGAAGGCGCCCGAGTTGTCGACCACGATCGCGCCGCGCGCGGCGGCGATGGGGCCCCACTCCAGCGACACCTCGTCGGGCACGTCGAACATGGCCACGTCGACGCCGTCGAAGACCTCGGGGGACAGGGCCTGGACGATGACCTCCTCACCGCGAACGGTGAGGGTCCGGCCGGCCGAGCGCGGCGAGGCGATCAGGCGGATCTCGCCCCAGACGTTCTTGCGGGCGGTGAGCAGCTCCAACATGACCGTGCCGACCGCTCCGGTCGCACCGACCACCGCAAGCGTGGGTCTGTCTGCCATCTCGCCTTACCTCCCGGTTCCCGCGTACACAATCGCCTCGGTGTCGCCGCCGAGCTCGAACGCGTCGTGCACGGCGCGCACGGCCCGGTCGAGGTCGGTGTCACGGCACACGACCGAGACGCGGATCTCCGAAGTGGAGATCATTTCGATGTTGACGCCGGCCTCAGCGAGCGCTCCGAAGAACTTCGCCGCGACCCCGTGGTGCGAGCGCATGCCCGCACCGATCAACGAGACCTTACCGATGTGGTCGTCGTACAGCAGGCCTTTGAAGCCAACGCTCTCCTGAATCTTGCCGAGCGCGGCCATCGCCGACGGGCCGTCGGACTTCGGCAGGGTGAAGGAGATATCCGTACGGCCGGAGGACTCCGTGGAGACGTTCTGCACGATCATGTCGATGTTGCTCTCCGACGCCGCGACCGTGTAGAAGATCCGGGCCGCCTCGCCCGGCGCGTCCGGCACGCCGACGATCGTGATCTTCGCCTCGCTGCGGTCGTGCGCGACGCCGGTGATGAGTGCCTGCTCCACGGGAAGATCCTCCATTGCGCCAGTGACCATGGTGCCGGTTTGCTGCGAGTACGACGAACGGACGTGGATGGGCAGGCCGAACCGGCGCGCGTACTCCACGCTGCGCAGGTGCAGGACCTTGGCGCCGCACGCGGCGAGCTCCAGCATCTCCTCGTAGGTGATCTGGGCGATGTGCTTCGCGTTCGGCGCGACGCGGGGGTCGGCGCTGAAGATGCCGTCGACGTCCGTGTAGATCTCGCAGACGTCGGCCTTGAGCGCGGCCGCGAGCGCGACGGCGGTGGTGTCCGAGCCACCGCGGCCCAGCGTCGTGATGTCCTTCGTGTCCTGCGACACACCCTGGAAGCCCGCGACGATGCAGATCGCGCCCTCGTCGAGCGCCTGGCGCAGCCGACCCGGCGTCACGTCGATGATGCGCGCCTTGCCGTGCGTCGACGTCGTGATGACGCCGGCCTGCGAACCCGTGTAGGAGCGCGCCTCGAAGCCCTGGTTGTGGATCGCCATCGCGAGCAGCGCCATCGAGATGCGCTCGCCCGCCGTCAGCAGCATGTCCAGCTCGCGTCCCGGCGGCAGCGGGCTCACCTGGTGGGCGAGGTCGATCAGCTCGTCCGTGGTGTCGCCCATGGCGGAGACGACCACCACGACATCGTCGCCCGCCTTACGGGCGGCCACGATACGCTCGGCGACGCGCTTGATGCGCTCGGCGTCCTTAACGGACGAGCCACCGTACTTTTGCACGATCAAGGCCACGTGCGCCGTCGCTCCTCTCGCATTTCCTTTCGCTCGCCGCAATCCGTGCCGTTACAAGGCACAGCGCCGACGGCCATATGGCCGGCCGGCGCCGACGAGCTCCTGACCAGGATACTCGCGGCCACGAACGCTCGGGAGAGTCGATCCCACGATCCGGTGCGACGGTCGTCGACAATGATGTTCGTGCGCTCACGTCGTCATTTCTCGAATATCGTCCGTGCCCTCCCCACCCGGGCTCGAAAGGTGTCCCGTGGCGGCAGGGCCGCACGCTGGCGATTCGGGGCCGCGGCGGGAGTGGCCTTGGTCACTATCCTGGCCGGCTGCGGCACCTCCTCGCCCACCGCGCAGGCGCCTCCCTCACCCACGGCGGCGCCGCGCCAGAGTGCGCGGGCCCTGCTCGCGGCGAGCGCGGCCACCGCGAAGGACCACCGGTACGTCGCGACGTACACGCTGCGCACCCGCGACCGCGACGACCGCACCGTCACCGTGGCGCTGGCCACGGACG